>JBEQCC010000077.1:0-8432 GCA_041639455.1 Pelosinus sp.
GTCTGGGCGGGCAGCTGATTGTGCAAGCGCTGCAACAGGCCGCCCGCCACGGGCTCCAGCCCGTGGCCCAGCCGGTCGATGGCGTCACCTATGCCCACAAAATTGAAAAACGCGAGGCCTGGCTTGACTGGACCCAAGACGCCGCCCTGCTGGAGCGGCGTATTCGTGCCTTCAATCCGTTCCCGGTGGCTGCTGGCGTGCTGGCTGGCAAGACGGTTACTGCCATCGTTGCGGTTATGAACCTTTTGCAACAAGGAGTTATGAAAAAACCTCTCTTTGTTGTTCCTGTAAATACCATAGCAATTCCATGTTCATCAGCAGCTTCAATGGATTCTTGATCACGCACTGAGCCGCCAGGCTGAATAATGACTTTGATTCCTGCTTTTGCTGCAGTATCCACCGTATCACGGAAAGGTAAAAACGCATCGGAAGCCATTACTGCACCAAAAGCTTTAGCACCAGCTTGTTCTAAAGCAATGGCAGCAGATCCTACACGATTCATTTGTCCTGCACCAACACCTAATGTCTGATTCTCATTAGCAATTACAATGGCATTGGATTTCACGTGTTTTACCACTTTCCAAGCAAGCAGCAGCTGTTCCCACTCTTGTGGGCTTGGCTGAGCTTTCGTAACAACTTTCATATCTTGACGACTCTCACTCATCGTATCTTTGTCCTGCACTAACATACCGCCTGAAACTGTTTTTATATCCACATGTTTACTGCCCGCTTGCAGCTTTTCAGCAACGAGAAGACGAAGATTTTGTTTTTTTGTTAACAAATCTAATGCATCTTTTGTATAACCTGGAGCAATAACTGCTTCCGCAAACAGTTTACTGATTTGTACAGCTGTTGCTACATCTACATCGCGGTTTAAGCCAATAATTCCACCGAAAGCAGATACAGGATCAGCCTGATAGGCTTTTGCATAGGCCTCTGCCAAATCAACACCCACTCCCGTACCACATGGATTGGTGTGTTTTATAATTGTAGCCGTCGGTTTTTCAAATTCAGCGACAATATTATAAGCAGATTCTATATCAACAATATTATTAAACGACAATTCCTTGCCATGAAGTTGCTGTGCATTTGCAACGCCTACGGCAGCAACATATTTCTCCCGATAAAAGGCTGCCTGCTGCTGAGGATTTTCTCCGTAACGCAACGGCTGTACTTTTTCATAGACTACATGCACGGTGTCTGGAAAAGTGCCCTCTCCCAGCTGCCCTGCCAAGTAAGTGGCAATGCAAGCATCATATTCAGCAGTATGATGAAAAGCCTCTTTTGCTAATGCCATACGAAAGGCAGGCAAAATATTATTTTCTTGCGCCAACTGCTTTAAAATATCACCATAACGTGCTGGATTCACTACCACTGTTACGTATTGGAAATTTTTAGATGCTGCACGAATCATAGCCGGTCCGCCAATATCAATATTTTCTACAGCATCCTTCAGAGACACATTCGGACGCTCTATCGTCTGGCGAAAAGGATATAAATTGACAACTACCATATCGATAGCTGAAATGTGATGTTTCTCCATGGCTTCTACATGAGCCTTATTATCACGAACGGCTAAAATTCCACCATGAATATAAGGGTTTAATGTCTTTACCCGACCATCCATAATTTCTGGAAAGCCAGTAATATCACTCACATATTTGACAGGAATTCCTGCTTCCTGCAATGTTTTCATTGTACCACCAGTAGAGATAATTTCCACACCATACTGATGTAATTGCCGGACAAATTCAACAATACCTGTTTTATCTGAAACGCTAATAAGGGCACGCTTGATATTCATTTTTATTCCTCACTTGTAGCTATATAATTTTTACATTCCGTCCTTTGATACAAAGGCGCTGTTCACAATACAGACGAATTGCTTGAGGGTATAATTCATGCTCTACTGCCAAAATGCGTTCACTCAAAGTCTTTACCGTATCATCAGCAAGTATGGATACAGCCTGCTGCATGATAATGGGCCCCGTATCCATACCTTCATCGACAAAATGAATGGTGCAGCCAGAAACTTTTGCCCCATAGGCAATCGCTTGTTCGTGAGCATCCAGCCCAGGAAATGCAGGCAACAATGATGGATGAATGTTCATAATACTGCCTGAGAAAAGATTAACGAAATATGCACTTAAAATACGCATAAATCCTGCCAATATCACTAACTCTACATGATATAAAGTAAGCTGCTGAGCCATAGCCGCTTCAAACTCTCGTTTTGAATGAAAATTCTTACGTTCAATACATATTGCCGGAATCCCCCTAGCTGCTGCATGTTCCAGCACTTTGGCATTTGCCTTGTCACTAATCACTAGACCAACATTAGCATGAAGCAGCCCAGCATCAATGCTATTACAAATGGCCTGCATATTGCTCCCCCGTCCGGAAGCCAATATGCCCAGTATGGTTTTACTCACCAAAGATGCCACCTTTCAGTACCGTCTCCTTGGCTCCCTGCGTTACTTGACCAATGACAAACGCTGCTTCAGCTCTTGCAGAAAGATCATCTTGAATCTCTTTGACGTCAGATGGAGAAACAACCAATATCATACCAATCCCCATATTAAAGGTTCGATACATTTCCGTCCAAGCTACATTTCCCCAATGCTGCAATAGAGCAAATACAGGTGGCTTAGGCCAGCTTTCGGTATCCACCATAGCGCCGCAGCCGTCCGGCAATACGCGAGGAATATTTTCGTAAAAACCACCACCGGTGATATGCACCATACCTTTTATTGCATATTTTTCAATTAAAGGCAAGCAAGCCTTCGGATATAACTTAGTAGGAATTAATAATTCTTCGCCTAAAGTCTTTTCTAATTCAGGAACGAATTGATTGATATCCATTTGCTTCACATCAAAACAGATCTTTCGTACTAAAGAGTAGCCATTGGAATGCAGCCCGCTGGAAGGCAGACCAATTAGTACATCTCCAGGCTGTATGGTTTGTCCTGTAATTAATTTAGAACGTTCTGCAACACCTACGGCAAAACCGCCAATATCATATTCGTTATTTTTATAGAAACTTGCCATTTCTGCCGTTTCGCCGCCAATCAGCGAACATCCCGACTCCAGGCAAGCTCCAGCGATACCGCTGACAATAGCCGCTACTTGTTCTGGCGATAATTTGCCCACTGCTAAATAATCCAAGAAGAATAAAGGCTCAGCCCCTTGCACCAAAATATCATTTACACACATTGCCACTGCATCCTGACCAATCGTGTCATGTTTATCAGTCATAAAGGCAATACATAATTTTGTACCAACACCATCGGTACCGGAAACTAATACGGGCTGACGATATTTAGCAACATCAAGGGCAAATAGACCGCCAAAGCCGCCAATATCCCCCAGCACTTCCGGACGATAGGTAGAACGAACATGCTTTTTCATTAAATCTACAGCTTTATTACCAGCATCAATGTCAACACCAGCATCACGATATGTTAATTGGCTCATAAAGGGCCCTCCTGTTCAAAGACATACTTATTACCACCACAATGCTGCTCACAAGGCGTGCTTCCTGGATATTCGGAATTAAAACAGGCATAACACATTTTTTTATCTTGCACTGTTTTAAGAGACGCGGCCAATCCTTCTATCGTAAGATAATGCAGCGAATCAGCACCAATAAAGTCTCGTATTTCTTCTACACTCTTTGTCGCAGCAATGAGCTCCTTACGTACTGACGTATCGATTCCATAGTAACAAGGGTAGATAATCGGAGGCGAACTGACACACATATGAACGGCAGTCGCTCCAGCTTCACGAATCATCCGCACAATCTTGCCACTGGTTGTGCCGCGTACAATGGAGTCATCCACCATAATAACCGATTTACCTTTTACTACAGACTTAATTGCATTAAGTTTAATTTTTACACTTCGATCTCTGTCCTTTTGATCAGGCTGAATAAAAGTACGACCAATATAGCGATTCTTAATTAAGCCTTCCGCAAATGGGACTCCTGATTCGTAACTAAACCCCAATGCGGCAGTTGTCCCTGAGTCGGGTACAGAGATAACAAGATCTGCTTTAAGACCACTTTGGCGCGCCAAGGTTCGTCCCATTTCAAATCGGGCTTGATACACACTTTGTCCATCAATGATGCTATCTGGACGAGCAAAATAAATATATTCAAATACACACAGTGCTTGATTGGCTTTATCGCCAAAACGCTCTGCAGTTATTCCTGTATGATCAATAATAACCATTTCACCTGGTTCCACATCTCTTACAAATTCTGCATCAACCGTATCCAAAGCACAGGATTCGGAAGAAAGGACAAAACCATCCTTCACTTTACCAATGCATAATGGACGAAGACCATGAGGATCACGCACACCAATTAGTTTTTCCTCTGTCATAATCACTAGACAGTATGCACCTTCAATTTGAGATAAACTCTCTACAATTTTTTCTTCTAATGTAGCTTTACGAGACCTGGCTATCAAATTTACAATCACTTCACTATCAATGGTTGTCTGAAAAATGCTGCCTTGTTCTTCCATTTTCTCACGCAATACTCGCGCATTGGTCAGATTCCCATTATGAGCTAAACTAATGTGCCCACCTGAATACTTAACTTTTAAAGGTTGTGTGTTCATGAGGGAACTAGAGCCCGTAGTTGAATAGCGAACATGCCCTATACCAATATGCTGATCCGGTAAATCCGGGAGCTGGTGGCGAAATACCTCACTTACCAACCCCATTCCTCGTGATACATCCATCCAAGAACCATTGGTTACTGCAATACCTGCGCTTTCTTGCCCGCGATGCTGCAAAGCATATAATCCCCAATAGGTATTTAATGCGACATTATTTTCCCGAGAGTATATGCCAAAGACCCCGCATTCTTCCTCCATTTTATCAACTTCCACGAGCTGATTGATCATGCTTTTTCACCTGTTAAACGAAACAATATTTCTTTGTAAGCATCTTCTACATTGCCAAGATCACGGCGGAAGCGATCTTTATCAAGTTTTTCACCTGTTTCACTATCCCAAAAACGACAAGTATCTGGTGAAATCTCATCGCCTAATAATACTTGACCATTATGAACACCGAACTCCAATTTGAAATCAATCAGTTCGATTTTCTTTTCTCGTAAATAATTGGTCAAAATTTCATTAATTTTAAAAGCATACTCTTCTAATGTTTTCACTTGTTCTTCAGTAGCCAGTTCTAATATTTTAATATGATGCTGGTTAATTAAAGGATCACCTAACTCATCATTTTTATAATACATTTCAACGATTGGTGCAGGAAGTTTTCTGCCTTCTTCCCAGCCAATACGTTTTGCCAAACTACCTGCTGCAATATTACGTACTACTACTTCTACAGGAAGAATTTTTAAAGACTTAACAAGCTGCTCCCGTTCGCTTACTCTTTTGATAAAGTGGTGAGGAATGCCATGTTTACCTAATAAATCAAAGAAAAAGGTTGTAATTTTATTGTTGAGTACCCCTTTACTATCAATTGTACCCTTTTTTAAGCCATTAAAAGCTGTGGCATCATCTTTATAATACACTAACAATTCGTCAGCCACGTCTGTACTGTAGATTCTCTTTGCTTTGCCTTCATATAATGGTCGCTTTTCCATAATTAACACTCTCCTAATAGTTTAACAGAAAGTCTGGCTGCTTTTTCTTCGACTTCATCAGCCATCTTCCTACGATTTTCCACTAATTTTTCAGCCAACTCTGCATGTTTTCCAGCCATAATCTGTACCGCAAATATAGCTGCATTTTTGGCTCCATTCACTGCCATTGTAGCTACTGGAATACCAGCAGGCATTTGCACAATGCTAAGTAATGCATCAAGCCCATTTAAGCATGTACTATTAATAGGTATTCCAATTACCGGCAGCGTTGTATATGCTGCAATCACTCCCGGCAAATGAGCTGCTGCTCCAGCAGCGGCAATGATCACCTCAACGCCCCGTTCCCGGGCCCCTGCTGCAAATCCATGAACTTTGTCAGGTGTGCGATGAGCTGAAGCTACAGCCACTTCTATGGCTATACCAAATTCTTTTAATACCTCAATTGCTGGCTGCACAATGGACCAATCAGAATCACTTCCCATAATAATAGCTACTTTCATTAAAAAGCTCCTCCTTTTTTTGATCCTTATCGAAAAATTATATCATCCCTGCATACTTTCATATGATTAGAAAATGGAATATACGTTTTAATTACCGAATGGTAAACCCAGATACTTTTCCATGTTAGCATCTGGGTTTATTACTTTATCTACGCAAGAAAGAATAAGCGCACAACTACCAAAACAGCTAATATATATACAATCCAATGCACTTCCCGGCTGCGGCCAGTAATTAATTTTAATAATGGATATAACACCAGACCAAAAGAAATACCATTGGCAATGCTATAGGTAAAGGGCATCATAATAATAGTCATGAAAGCTGGCATAGCTTCTGTAAAATCACCGAAATCGATGTGTTTTACACTTTCCATCATTAATGCTCCTACAATAATAAGAGCAGGAGCAGTCGCAGCATCAGGAATTAGGGCAACAACCGGAGTAAAGAACAATGCTAAAAGAAACAAAATCCCACAGACGACAGCGGTCAAACCAGTACGACCGCCTGCCCCTACACCAGCAGCACTTTCCACAAAGGCAGTAATGGTACTTGTCCCTAAAACAGCTCCAAGACTTACGCCAGTAGCATCCACCAGCATGGCCTTACCAATACCAGGAATCTTACCATCTTTTTTCATTAAGCCAGCTTTACTGGTCGTACCTACTAAGGTACCCATGGTGTCAAATAATTCAACAAAGGTAAATGTGAAGATAATCGTTGTTAATCCCATACTAATAGCTCCAGGAATATCCAGGGCGAAAAAGGCATTGTTACTAAAGTCAGGAATTGCTACAGGTACAAATCCTGTCGGAACATTGACAACTCCCATTGCAATACCGGCAAGGGTACTAATAAGAATACCGAATAGCATTGCTCCTTTTACTTTACGTGCCATTAAAATACTAATGAAAATAAGACCAAGAACAGCTAGTAAAACCTGATGATCAGCCAATCTACCCAGTTCTATAATCGTCTCAAAAGATAGGGGCGATCCATTGCCCTTCGCAGCAACAATTTTTTCTAAAGTGGGTGGTATTAAAGATAAGCGAATATTCATAATGCCGGAAAGCTTCAAACCAATAATTGTAATAAAAAGCCCAATCCCTACGGTAATCGCATGTTTTAAAGAGTTAGGCATGCCTTCAATTAACAATTGACGGACTTGGGTTAATGTTAGAATTAAGAAAATAATACCTGAGATAAATACGGCTCCCAAAGCCACTTGCCAAGAAATCCCCATACCAATAACCACTGTAAAGGCATAAAAGGCATTGAGCCCCATACCAGGCGCTAAAGCGATAGGATAATTTACAAATATCCCCATCATCATCGTAACGACGGCAGAACCAATTGCAGTTGCAAGCAATACTGCATTTTTATCCATTCCAGCAGATCCTAAAATGCTGGGGTTGACAAATAATATGTATGCCATTGTCATAAATGTGGTAATACCAGCCATTACCTCCGTTTGTACATTGGTATTACGTTCACTTAACTTAAATAATCGTTCTAACATATATGACTCTCCTTCAATCCCTTTTTATATTAATCAACACTATATGAAAATTTTCATTATTTTTTATTTCTCTTTTGTATTATTAGTATCACCTCCAACGTAAAAAATAACCCGGGCAGGGAGAATCGCTTCAGGTCATGAGCGAAACCTCCCCGCCCGGGTTTTTATCCCATCGGTGTAACACTGTCATAGTGCCTGTACCACTTGGTCACAGACCATAATAAAACAGAGATTCTCTGTCTTTGTTATGCGGAACCCTAGGTACACTTTCACTCGTAGTCAGATAATTTACGGTTACCTGGTAGAAACGCTTGAGCCTTATTCTCAAAAATATACGAGTTATATTCTGTTTACTGTCTTATTTTATAGCATATCAAAACACCTGTCAATAAAATATGAACATTTTTATTTTTTCATTGCATATTGTTCGGTTTTTATAATAGTAATTACTACGCACTCCTATTTTTCCCTAAAAACTTACCAATAACGACAACAAATAAGCCACTAATCCCAGAAATAAGATAACTCGCCCAGAAATAAGAACTCATGAAGAGAACGATATAGTGATCTGATAGGATCATCTGAGCAGCTGTCCACCCTAAAAAGAAAGAGCCAAAGCTAATGATAATCGGCCATTTTTGCATTAACGCACAGACAAATTTACTTCCCCAAATAATGATGGGTATGCTAATAGCGAGTCCGAGGATCAGTAAGCCTACATTGTCCTTTGCTATGCCAACAATGGCTATTACGTTATCAAGGCTCATAACAAAATCAGCAGTGATAATGGTCTTAATT
>JBEQCC010000078.1:0-8372 GCA_041639455.1 Pelosinus sp.
AGCCAATTGGGTGTTGTTTTATTTTAGCGTGATACGAAGTCTGTGGAGTTGACGGATGCAGGAGAAATCATTCTGCAGCAAGCACAACAAATTGTATCATCTTTTCAAAATATCACTTCTCAGCTCGGAGAATTACAGAAAATGCAATCAGGGAAAATCTATATTGGTTTGCCTCAAATTACTGCGATTACGACTTTTTCGAATATGATCCATTCCTTTAGGAAGAGTACCCTAATATCCATATTCAACTGTACGAATTTGGCCCTAAGAAGTGGAGGCGTCAATTCAAGACGGTCTTTTAGATAGTGGTATATTTACACCTGCGGAGGACAATGAAATCTATGAAAAGATTTGGTTTGAGGAAGATCCTCTTGAAGTCGTTATGCACCCAACAAATAGGCTGGCCCAATATCATAAATTAATTGATGAGCACTTTATTTTGTACAATAACGAGTATCATTTACATGACATGATCATCAATTCATGTAAGAAAGCTGGATTTCAACCTAAGATTATTTTGGAAACTTCACAACGCGAGTGGATGATGCAAATGGTAATGGACAATCTCGGTATCGCATTGCTGCCGAGCAAAATATGTAGAAGTCTGGATACTAAGGTGATTGCCTCTCGACCATTTTCAGATCCTAAGCCGTGGCTGCGATTGGCCTTGGTTTGGAAAAAGGGAAGATATTTATCCTTTGCTGCTCGTGAGTTCATACTATTTGCTAAAAAGCACTATGGTTTTAGTTAACCAAAACATTTGTGGGTGGCTTTCTCAGGGCGTTCCATCATGTGAATACATCGGTGAGTTGATAAATAAAGCTGCAAGGGATAAAATAGTACTTACAGGTATTACAAAGAAGTACTGGAGTTTGCTATACATCTGTAGGATTTAGATAAAGGAGAAGAAGGAATTAATGAAAATCGATGTTATACTTTTACCAAAAGAGACTGCTGCTCTGGATCTTTCTGATAGTGTTTGTATCGTTTTAGATATATTTCGTGCAACGACCACGATTGTCACTGCTCTTGCGAATGGGTGCAAAGCGATTACTCCTGCCTTATCCATTGAGGATGCACAGAACTTAGCTAGTCAAATAGGGGCTGTATTGTTTGCCGGTGAGCGACAGTCAATCAAGATTGAGGGGTATGAGTTTGGAAACTCGCCTTTTGAATTTTGTAAGGAGAAAGTAACGGGTAGAAACATTGTCATGACAACTACGAATGGTACGATTGCCATAAAGGCAGCAGAAAAGGCATATCGTACATTCATCGGATCATTTGTGAATGCGAAAGCTGTTTGTATGCAGGCAAAACAATATGGCAAAGATCTTGTAATTGTATGTGCTGGAACAGATGGGCTTTTTTCACTGGAAGACACCCTTTGTGCAGGATTGTTAGTTCAACTGCTTAAAGCGGAATGTGAAGTCACATTGAGTGACTCAGCTCTCGGAGCCTTACTATTATATACTCAAGCCAAGGATACCCTAGTTGAGACTGCTGTCCAAAGTCGAAATGGCAAACGATTATACGACTTGCGTCGCATGGATGATGTAGAATATTGTCTTAGTGCCGATTTGTTTACGGTGGTACCTCAATATATAGAGGGAAAGATTGTAATAGAAAATCAATAATAACAAAGTTGGCTATTGACCAGTGAATAAGCAAGCAGTACTTGTTTTTAGTGCAATTATACTATTTGGTGGTTTCTTGCTGAAGGCTTCGGCAGTTGAAGCAGCTCCTGTGCCTCAATGGCAAGAAATCACAATGCAGCAAGATATGGTTGTATTGGTAGAGAAATCTGCTAATACAATGACCGTATTTTATCAAGGGAAGCCTATGAAAAGGTTCTTATGCTATCAGGTGTAAATACGCAAGGTGACAAACAGAGGCAAGGTGATAATCGTATACCGGAAGGAACGTTTTTAATCACCGATAAAAAACTGTTGCATAATGACCCCTACCTGGGGTGTAAATGGATTGATTTAAGTTATCCTGACCAGTCCATGCCCAAAGAGGAATGGAGCAGAAGTTGATTAACGTAAGCCAGTATCAAGAGATTAGCTTGGTGAATGAGCAAAAGGTACTGAAAAATAAGAGTCGTTATCAATGTACGATTCTTATTTTTTTGTAATTTTTTAAGAATAAGCCCAAGAATAAAAAGTAAGGGGATTCGATTTGTTATTGGTGATATATGGAAGATTTGCAATTGTTAAAAATTTCTACAAGGAAAGGAATTTAATTATGACGAATAGATATGTTAAGTCTAGTGTGTCATGCAGATTCTGTTACACTATAAAAAGAATACAGTATCGTATGGACATTGTAGATGTTATCACCTGCAGTAAGAATGTAATAGCAAATCAGATTTGATTGGTATTATATAGTATCGGTGCTGCCCGAAAGGAGAAATGAAATGAGAATCTTGATGATGGTTGCGCTGTTACTTGGTTACTTTCAATCCGCTGTTTGGGCTTCGCCTGAAATTCGTATTAACATTCCAGAGTTGATGCTAAGGGTATACGATAATGGTAAGTTGGTCAAAGAATATCCTGTTGCCCTGGGGACTTCTTATGAAAAGACTCCTGTGGGTAATTATAAGATATCCTCCAAAGAAAAAAATCCTACATGGATTCCCGGTTCTGGTTTTTCCGATAAGACCCCAGTGCCTCCTGGACCAGATAATCCTCTGGGCAGCCGATGGATCGAATTTAGTCCTGGTTATGGAATTCATGGTACAAATAAAGATTGGGATATCCAGTATCCTGTTTCTGGTGGATGTATCCGCATGTACAATGCTGACGTTGAAGAATTATATGAATTAGTAGATGTGGAGACACCTGTAACGATTACTTACCAGACATTGCTTCTAAAAGAACGCAATAAGTCCATTTACCTTACCGTTTTACCTGATATCTACAATAACAATGACGCCAGCAAAGCAAAGGTTTCAGAACTATTTAAGCCTTACGCTAGAAAGTATAAACTTCTTACTAATTGGGATTTGCCCAATGATCAAGTGCGTCGGGAAATCAAAATCGGGGAGCGAGGTAAGGGCTGATTGAACATTATAATCGTTTGTGATAGAGCATGGTGTTAAAAAGAGCAATGAACCGCGAAAACTGCGAAGACTAAGTCTTCGCGGTTCTTCTTTCTTAGCGCAGCCATTCGGTGACTTCTGTCCATGATTTTCGAGGACGTGGATAGGGAGATTGATTAGGATAACCGATAGCTACCGCTGCTATAAGTTCATCATTACGTTCTAACCAGGAGCATATTTCACCTTCTGAATAAAAAATATCACAGATCCAAAGCGTACCTAGCCCCAAATCCTGTGCAGCTAAGAGCATGGTTTGAATGGCGGTCCCAATGGATTGGGTATCTGTTAATAAACGATAGTGATTATAATCCTTTTCAAAATTAGAGAAGGCATTAAACACTAAAATTACTGATGATGCTTGCTGAAGGGCATTTATACTTGTCTCACAACTGCCAATATCCAAGCCTTGCTGTTTTCGGGAATGAATCTTGTCAGTCATGATGGTAACTAACATATCTTTCTTTTGATTTTCTAAGATAACAAACCTCCATGGCTGACGGTTTTTTCCCGAAGGAGCTTTGATAGCCAGTTCTAATAATTCTTCGATCATTTCTCGTGGAACTGGTCGCTCCTGATACGTTCGAATACTTCTTCGGTCCAAGATTGCTTCTTTAATATCCACAAAATCCCTCCAAGGTTTAAGTGCGCTTTCACATTATATTGTGATCATATATATTTTGCGAAAAAAGATCAATTGAAAAGAATAATAAGGACGAATCATGGTGAAAGTGCCAATAGTGAGATGCCGATTAAATTTGAACCAAAATAGAAGCAATATAACTAAAATAGCAGGATACTCTAGAATAAGCCTTTTAGCTTTCTTTATAGGTATTTTTGTTTTTAAGTAAAAGAGCATATAATGTAACACGGTATAATTGAAAAGGAAGAGGCATATTGTAGCGGCTAACAGTATGCCAAAATGATAAGGGGTGGTTTTTTGGCTGGAAAATACATACTGGCGCTTGATGCGGGGACAACCAGCAGCAGGGCTGTTATTTTTGATCAAAACTCGAATCTAATTGCTGTGGCACAAAAAGAGTTTTCACAGATTTTTCCCAAGGTAGGCTGGGTTGAGCATGATGCGGATGAAATTTGGAGCACCCAGATGGATACTGCAAAGCAGGTTTTGGAAAAGGCGGGGCTTAATGCTTCTGAGCTTTCCGCTATTGGCATTACAAATCAACGAGAGACAGCGGTAGTCTGGGAGAAGAAAACAGGCAGACCGATCTATAATGCTATTGTTTGGCAATCTCGTCAGACGGTAGACATTTGCACTGAATTAAAAGCAAAAGGATTAGAACCGGAATTTCAGCAAAAGACAGGTTTAGTAATTGATGCTTACTTTTCCGGAACGAAAGTAAAATGGATTTTAGATCATGTGGAAGGTGCTCGCGAAAAGGCAGAAAAAGGCGAATTGTTATTTGGGACTATTGATACCTGGCTCATATGGAAATTAACAGATGGGAAAATACATGTTACCGATTATTCCAATGCCTCTCGTACCTTAATGTACAATATTCGTGAACTGAAATGGGATGAAAAACTGCTGGAATATCTAACCGTACCCGTATGCATGCTTCCAGAGGTCAAGTCTTCCAGCGAAGTATACGGAAAAACGGATCCCCAAATTTTTGGGAATGCTGTGCCGATTGCAGGTGCTGCAGGTGACAAACAGGCTGCGCTATTTGGTCAAACTTGCTTTAGCCCTGGAATGGCGAAGAACACCTATAGTACAGGCTGCTTCTTATTGATGAACACTGGCACAGAACTGTTTGAATCTAAAAATGGTTTGTTGACGACCATTGCCTGGGGTCTTGACGGCGCAATAACTTATGCACTTGAAGGCAGTGTTTTTGTTGCCGGGTCCGCCATTGAGTGGCTGCGTGATGACTTAAAGATACTAGAAGCTGCTCCTGATTCTGAATACTATGCTCAAAAAGTAAAAGATACATCTGGCGTATATGTAGTACCTGCTTTTGCTGGACTTGGTGCACCATATTGGGATATGAAAGCATGTGGCGCAATTTTGGGATTGACTCGCGGAACGAGTAAATCTCACGTTGTTCGTGCAACATTAAACTCAATATCCTATCAAACAAAAGATGTATTGAGTGCCATGGAAGCCGATTCAGGTATTCGATTGCAAACACTAAAAGTCGATGGAAGTGCTGCTCTGAACAACTTACTAATGCAATTCCAGGCTGATATTTTGGGCGTTTGTGTTGATCGTCCTAAAATAACAGAGACTACAGCTCTTGGTGCAGCATATCTTGCTGGTTTGGCTGTTGGCATATGGAAAACAAAGGAAGAACTTATAAAAACCTGGCAGCTTGATACTCGCTTCGAGTCTAGGATGGACGCTGCACAAAGTACAGTATTATATAAAGGTTGGCAAAAAGCCATTAAACGTGCTATGGATTGGGTCGATTAAAGCCAAGGAGCACTTAAGAAACCTCAAGTCAGGTACCCTTACTAATTTTGGTAAAGGTACCTGACTTGAGGTTAGTATAAAAGACTATTGAAACGTTAAGAAGAAAACACTGGGGAGCTTAGCTGGCTTACCAGCAGCGTTTTCTTCTTTTTCTAATTAAGGATAAATAGAATGACAGAAATATCTCTTTCTAAATACCAAAACCAAAAGAGGGAATAAACGTTCTCTTTAGAAACGAGGCTACAAAAAACTTTCGAGCTATAATCAATGTTATGAGGCAAGCTGTAATCCAACTACGCCAACTAGAATCAAACTTAAGAATATAAATTGTAGGATATTCATCTTTTCTTTAAATCGCATAATACCAACAATTGCAATTCCAATGGTGCCAATGCCAGACCATGCAGCATATGCAATACCGATTGCAATTTCCTGCATTGCTTGCGACAAGAAATAAAAACTAGCCATAAATCCAACGCCCATTACGGCAATAGGCTTTTTATGTTTAAACCCATCAACATATTTCATGGCAACGACACTAATGACTTCTTCCAATCCGGCTAATAAAATATAGATCCAAGCCATTATTCTCGTTCCTCCTTAGTGGTCAATTTTAGACCAATGATTCCAATAAGTAAGAGAACTAAGAATGCGACTTGCTGTTTCGAAGTCGTCTCTCCAAGAAATGTTATGCTAACGATATAGGTTCCTACAGTACCAATACCAACGAAAACAGCATAAGCAATACCAACAGGAATGAATTTATAAGCTTTAATAAGCAGCAAGAAACTTGCAACAATTAAAATGAAAATCAGTATCCACATCATTACAGAGTCGGCATCTTTCAACATTGACGCCCAGAGAATTTCCAATATTGCTGCTGCGAAGACAAGAATTCAGCCCATAGTAACACATCCTTTAAAAATTTTAGTCCAATGAATGACTGTCAGTCATTTTGCTATAAAAATCACCTATGCTCTAAAGCATGATGAATAAAAGTAAATAAATCTTGTTGATGTTCCGGAAGGGGCTTATCTAGCTTATTAAATAAATAGATCTGTTCAGCAGAACTTTCAATTAAGCCAATAACCATCCTAGCTGCAACCATTGGATTTATATCTTGGCGAAGTGCTTTTTGTTGAATACCCCTGGCAATCATCTCCGATAACCAGGAATAGTAAGGATTATAGATACGATCCCATTCACTAAGCGTATTTTCGATTGCTAGGCCCGAATAACAAAGCGACAATACTTCTTTATATGATTTAGTAACTTGAAATGTTACTGTGATTATTTTATGAAATAGGTCCCAAATATCATCTGAAGGTACTTGTTCTTGTTCTATTTTATGCAACATAGTCTGTAATAAATCATTGGCAATCGCTGGAATCAATGCATTTTTTGAGGAAAAATATAAATAAAATGTTCCTTGTGCCATACCGGCTCTTTTAACAATATCAGAAATAGTGGCTTTTTCTAAACCTTTTTCAGCAAGCACTTCCTTAGCAGCAGATAGTAAACGACTTTTCTTATCATCCAATTCTTTCACGACTCTCCTTACGATATATGACTGACTGTCATTCATTATAACTCATTTCTCAAATATTGTCAATTTTGTCTGAACAGACGAATTCTCAATTTTTAGAAAATGGATAGTAGCAAATTCTTTCGTATTCCTTACTATACACTGTTAGAAAAGTACAAGAATTATTAAAAATTATATTGACAGCTAGGCATAATTTGATAGATAATAAAAACATACCGACTGGTAGGTACGTTTCGAGGGGGAGAAATCTTGACGAAAGACAATATGATAGTAGCTGCTTTACGACTATTTTTATTACGTGGATATAGGAATGTGTCTCTCATGGATGTAGCAAACGAAATTGGCATTACCAAAGGCGGAATATACCACTACTTTGGAAGCAAAGAAGAATTATTTCGCGCAAGTATTGGTTATCTATTTGACTATTTTGGAGAAAGATATACCAAATTTTTAAGCAAAGAAAAAACATTCCGAGGGACTTTGAACCTTTTGCTAAGCGGTGAACAAGAAGCTTATATGGAAGGATTGCTCAATATTAAGCCAGGGGATTATCGTGCGAATAATGCGAGTCTTGCATTAGAGATCATGCACAATTTTCCTGAGATCCAAGAACAAATTGATCAGGGGCAGCTGAGATTGCGTAATATAATAAAAGAAAAATTACAGGCAGCTCAAGAAACAGGGGAAGCCAAGAGAGACTTAGATGCTAAGGTTGTAGCGACCATTGTACTTTCTGTTTCCAGTGGGTTGAATGTTTTAGGTAAGAATATAATTAGCCCAGATATGCACCAGCAGGTGATAGACAGTCTTTGGCAGCTTATTGGGGTGAATGCTGTAAAGGAATGAATGGATTTCCTTTATTCTGCACATACCGACCAGTCGGTATGTGCAGGTGCTGGAGTGTTTACTTAGACTTAAATATGATATGGACTTAGGGAGGATATGTTTGATGAAGGGTTTCAGATTTAAGTATTGGATTATACCAATTGTGATATTTATTGGATTAGTTGCAGTATTCCGCAATGGTGCATTTTCCAGCGAAAAGACTCAATTGCAAACCAATACTACAGGAGTAAATGTAAAAATTGCAGCAGCACAATATAGAGACACTATTCCCAAATTAATGCTGAATGGATCAATTGAGGGAAAAACTGCAGCAGCGATTAGTGCTAAGCTAGCGGGGCGTATTGAAGAAGTCATGGTACAAGAAGGACAGCAGGTGCAAGCTGGCGATCCTTTGGCCAGATTAGAAAGTATTGAATTAGCAAATTCCGTGCGGACGGCACAGGATGCTG
>JBEQCC010000079.1:0-4363 GCA_041639455.1 Pelosinus sp.
CAAACGAAACAGTTACAATCATTCGGAACAACAGCGAGAAATTCAAAAAATGACTTTGGAAACTCCAATTTGGACAAAAAAACTAATATTGGGGCTTAAATAGCCTCAATATTTTTCTATATTGTTTAGCTTATGTTATAATTTATAAAAATTATGTTATCTATAATTATTCCCTCCCGAAATGAGGAATTTCTTGAAAAAACCGTAGATGATATTTTTAATAAAGAAAATGCTATTGATTACTTTTTAGTTAAAATAGATAATGAAAGTTTAGCAATAAATAGTCAAAAAGCTTATGAAGAAGAAAAAGAAAAAAATGAACTTTTAAGTAAAAAACTTCTTAAAGTACCAAGTGAAAGAAATATTAATATTCATCAATTACTAGAAGAGAAGGCTAGCAAACTTGTTCCTGGAGAAAGTGGTTTATTGGCTCTTGATTGGTGGAATGGCACTCGTTCCGTACTTGTGGATACCAATCTGACAGGTGTGCTGCTCGGAGCTACCTTGCTTACCAAACCAGAGGAAATTTATCGGGCACTTATAGAAGCTACTGCCTTTGGTACCAATATGATTGTCGAAACATTTACCAATGCAGGGGTGCCAATCGAACAATTGTATGCTTGCGGTGGGCTGTCCCAGAAAAATAACATGCTAATGCAAATTTATGCGGATGCGACAGGCTTAGAGATTCGTGTTGCTACCTCTTTGCAGACACCCGCATTGGGCGCTGCAATGTTTGGGGCCGTTGCCGCAGGAAAAGAATTTGGGGGATATGACACTATTTTCGATGCGGCAGCGAAGATGACTAGTATAAAGCAGGTATATATACCCATTCCAGAAAATGTTGCCCGCTATAGAAAACTGTATGCAGAATATAAAATTTTGCATGACTATTTTGGGCGTGGTGCTAATGATGTTATGAAACGACTTAAAGAAATTAAAAAAAATACAAAATATTGTAAAGTGTAAAACGGTGGTGAAGTAACAAAAGGAGGCTGGAGATCGTTATGTTAGAGGAACTGAAACAACAAGTATGGCAAGCCAATATGAATTTACAAAAACATGGATTGGTCGTATTTACATGGGGGAACGCCAGTGGTATTGATAGGGAAAAGGGCTTGATCGTTATCAAGCCGAGTGGTGTGGAATACGATACTATGCAGCCTGAGGATATGGTGGTGCTGGATTTGGGAGGAAATCAGGTGGAGGGAAACCTTCGGCCTTCTTCTGATACACCCACTCATTTAGTCTTATATCGTAGATTCCCTGGTATTGGCGGCGTTGTTCATACTCATTCTACCTGTGCTACAGCGTGGGCCCAGGCGGGAAAGTCGATTCCGGCCTTTGGTACGACTCATGCAGATTATTTTTATGGCGAGGTTCCTTGTACGCGTAATCTAAGTAGGGAAGAAATCCAAGGGGAATATGAAGAAGAAACGGGTAATGTGATTGTGGAGAAATTTGAGCAACGAAATCCGCTTCATGTTCCAGGAGTTCTAGTCGCCAATCATGGTCCTTTCTCCTGGGGAAAAGATGCCCATGATGCTGTCTATCATGCAGTAGTCTTAGAGGAGTTGGCCAAAATGGCCTTTTATACTTGCTCAGTGAATTCAGAGGTCAAAGCCATGGATCAACTACTATTGGATAAGCACTTTTTAAGAAAACATGGCAAAAATGCCTATTATGGACAAAACAAACTGTAATATGTGATTAGCAAAAAGGAGGACTACTATCATGTTTAAGAATTTAGAAAATAAAGAAGTATGGTTTATAACCGGCAGTCAGCATCTTTATGGTGAAGAGACACTAAAAGAAGTAGCCCAGCATTCGCAAACGATTGCTGCGTCACTGGGGAAAAATAAGAAAATACCTGTAAAAGTTGTTTTTAAACCTGTATTGACCAATTCAGATGCTATCTATAATCTTTGTGTGGAAGCAAACAGTGCAGATAGTTGCATCGGGCTGATTGCCTGGATGCATACCTTCTCACCAGCAAAAATGTGGATTGGTGGGCTAAATATATTAAATAAACCCTTAGCCCACCTTGATACCCAATACAATCGTGAGATTCCTTGGTCAGACATTGATATGGATTTTATGAATACCAATCAGTCTGCCCATGGGGATCGAGAATTTGGGTTTATATGCACTAGAATGAAAAGATCACGTAAAGTTATTGTTGGCTTCTGGCAGGATGAAGATGTTATCCAAAAATTGGCGGTTTGGTGCGGTGCGGCACTAGCTTGGAACGATTTGCAGGGGGCCAAATTTGCTCGCTTTGGCGACAATATGCGAGAAGTGGCCGTGACGGAAGGTGACAAGGTTGAGGGTCAGATTAAATTCGGATACTCTGTCAATGGATATGCCTTAGGTGATCTTGTTAAATATGTGGATGTTGTAAGTGATGCTGAAATTCGCGCATTAGTTGCTGAATATGAAGAATCCTATGTAGTGCATGAAGAGTTGACTCAAGGTGGGGCTAAACGTGCATCATTAAAAGATGCTGCCAAGCTTGAACTGGGCATGAGAAAATTCCTTGAAGCGGGTCAGTTTAAAGGCTTTACCTCAAATTTCGAAAATTTATATGGTTTATCACAATTGCCAGGGGTGGCATGCCAGCGTTTAATGGCAGCTGGATATGGCTTTGGCGGTGAGGGGGACTGGAAGACTGCGGTGCTCATTAGAGCAATGAAAGTAATGTCTTATGGTCTCACAGGCGGAACTTCTTTCATGGAGGATTATACTTACCACTTGGAAGACGGCAATATGAAGGTACTCGGTTCTCATATGCTGGAAGTATGTCCATCGATTGCAGATAAAAAACCTTCGCTGGAAATTCATCCCCTCTCTATCGGCGGTAAGGATGATCCTGTACGATTGGTATTCAATGTAGCTGCCGGCAGGGGTCTTAACGCCACCATTATTGATATGGGCAGTCGTTTCAGATTGATAGTCAATGAACTGGATGTAGTAAATCCGGACTATGATTTACCCAAACTGCCAGTTGCTAGAGCCCTTTGGGTGCCACAACCTGATCTTAAAGTTGGTACACAAGCATGGATTTTGGCTGGTGGAGCCCATCACAGCGGCTTTAGCCAAGCGGTAACGAAAGAACATTTAGAAGATTTTAGTGAAATAGCTGGAATTGAATTTGTTTTGATCAATCATGAGACTACGATTCGTGATTTGAAAAAAGAGCTTCGGTGGAACGATTTATATTATCATTTGGCAAAATAGCTGATTGAAGAACGATTATACTTAAAGAGCAAATGATAAAGGAGATAATAGGAATGATTAATATTCCAAAGGTAAAACTTGGTATAGTTGCAGAGGCGTGTGAGAATATTGAAAATTTTGAAGCACAAACTGCTGTTGAAAATGATAAGGATATATTTAAAGCCTTGGAGGAATTGCCAAAGGGCAGATTTTATCGCCATATATTGATTGGTAAGCAGTATCCTCATCATTCAGGTATCAGCCTCCTTCAATGATGTATAAAGACGAAAATTCTTTTCAATAAAAAGATAGTAATAGTGGTTTCGTGTAATATTCATAGTTAATTCAATTATAAATTAATATATTAATTTATAATTGAATTAACATGAATTGATGCTATAATTTAAATATTCGCACCATTTAGGCAATTATACAAGGTTAATTGATGTATTTAATAGACTGAAAGTAGGTGATGAAGGTATAACGAAAATGGATTGGGGTTACCAAGAATAAAAAGAAGGGGAGATTTCAATGAAAAAGGTAGTGGCTTTATTACTAATGTTTGCTATGGTATTAATGTTGACCGCATGTGGTTCAAATCCTAGTTCAGCTCCCAGCAGCAGCGATAAGAAAAAAGTAGGTATCGCAATGCCTACGAAGTCGTCATCTAGATGGATAGCAGATGGTGATAATATTGTTAAGCAACTAAAAGCCAAAGGGTATGAAACTGATTTACAGTATGGCGAAGACAATGTTGAAAACCAGCTTGCGCAAATTGAGAATATGATTACAAAAGGCGCTAATGTATTGGTGATCGCCAATATTGATGGTGAATCCTTAACAACGGTATTGCAAAAAGCGAAAGATAAAAATATTCCCGTTATCGCTTATGACCGTTTAATTAAAAAGACTGCAAATGTAGATTACTATGCAACTTTTGATAATTTTCAGGTCGGAGTTCTTCAAGCTTCCTATATTGAAAAAAGCTTAGGCTTAAAGGAAGGTAAAGGTCCATTTAACATTGAGCTCTTTGGTGGTTCACCGGATGACAATAACGCATACATGTTCTTTGATGGCGCTATGTCAGTTTTGAAACCTTATATTGATTCAAAGAAATTAGTTGTGAAAAGTGGGCAAATGGATATGG
>JBEQCC010000079.1:4373-8358 GCA_041639455.1 Pelosinus sp.
GCGGTGGGATGGCGCTACTGCCCAGGCAAGAATGGATAATCTGCTAAGCAAGAACTATACTGGTACAAAAATAGACGCTGTTTTATCTCCTTATGATGGTATTAGTATCGGTATTCTTTCTTCTTTGAAGGCTGTTGGATACGGAACCCCATCACAGCCAATGCCTATCGTTACGGGGCAAGATGCAGAAGCTCCTTCTATTAAATCCATTATTAAGGGTGAACAAGCACAGACAGTATTTAAAGATACCAGAGATCTTGCTAAAGTAGCTGTTGATATGGTGGATGCAGTACTTAGCGGTAAAAAAGCAACAACCAATGATGATAAAACCTACAACAATGGTGTTAAAGTAGTGCCGTCCTATTTATTAGTACCTGTTTCTGTTGATAAATCAAACTACGAAAAAATATTGGTTGAAAGCGGATATTATACTGCAGATCAACTTAAATAGTAAGGGATTGCCGGGCCAAAATAATTTAGTGATGACTGTAAAGTCATTACTAAATTATGAATGGCCTAATGCCAAAGAGCGATATAGCAAGGAGTTGAGGATATATGGACGATGTTATTCTAGAAATGATAGATATTACTAAAACATTTCCAGGTGTTAAAGCTCTAAATCATGTAAATCTGCAAGTGCAAAAAGGCGAAATTCATGCACTGGTAGGCGAAAATGGTGCAGGAAAATCAACCTTAATGAAGGTGTTAAGTGGAGTATATCCTCATGGGACTTATACAGGGGACATTCATTATCAAGGGAAATTGTGTGAGTTCAAAAATATTAAAGAAAGTGAAAAATTAGGCATTGTTATTATTCATCAGGAATTAGCCCTCATCCCTTATCTATCCATAGAAGAGAATATATTTCTTGGCAATGAACAAGGCAAATACGGTCTTATTGACTGGCATGCAACTACTATGCGTACCCAAAAGTTGTTGGCGACAGTAGGACTCAAAGAATTGCCAAGTACTTTGGTTACCAATATAGGAGTTGGTAAACAGCAATTAGTTGAGATTGCTAAAGCCTTATCAAAGGAAGTTGAATTGTTAATTCTGGATGAGCCTACGGCGGCATTGAATGAAGATGATAGTGATAATCTCTTGAAATTATTGTTGGAGTTTAAAAAGCAGGGAATATCTTCAATTATTATTTCACATAAATTAAATGAAATTTCAAGAATTGCTGATTCCATTACCGTGTTGCGTGATGGAGCCACAATCGAAACCTTGAATGTAAGAAGCGATCATATTACAGAAGATCGAATTATCAAAGGCATGGTAGGAAGAGAGCTAACGGAGCTGTATCCTAAAAGAGATGCAGCTATTGGCGATATCATCTTTGAAGTTAAGAATTGGAATGTATACCACCATCTACATAGTGACCGTAAAGTGATTCATAATGTTAACTTTCACGTTAAGCAAGGTGAGGTTGTAGGAATTGCAGGACTTATGGGGGCAGGGAGAACAGAGCTTGCTATGAGCATTTTTGGCAGATCCTATGGACAAAAAATAAGTGGACAGATCTATAAGAATGGTTCAGAAGTACATTTGAAAAATGTAAGCAAGGCGATTGAAGAGGGTATTGCATATGTAACGGAAGATCGCAAACAGTATGGCTTAATATTAAATAATGATATTAAAAGAAATATTACCTTGGCTAATTTAAAAAATATCGCAAACCATTCTGTAATTGATGATAATAAAGAAATTTTAGTGGCGGAGAAAAGTCGTCAGCAAATGAATATTAAATGCTCCAGTGTTTTGCAAAACACTGGAAATTTAAGCGGTGGAAATCAGCAAAAAGTCGTTTTGAGCAAATGGATTTTTACAGAGCCAGATGTTCTGATTCTGGATGAACCTACTCGGGGAATTGATGTAGGAGCAAAATTTGAAATTTATAGCATCATTAATAAGTTAGCTAAGGATGGAAAAGGCATTGTATTGATTTCTTCAGAACTTCCTGAAGTACTGGGAATGTGTGATCGAATATATGTTATGAGTGAAGGCAGCATTACAGGAGAGATTGCAGGGGCAGAAGCATCACAAGAAAGAATTATGAAATATGTAATGAGCAAATAAAGGAGGGATCGTCATGGAAACTCTAAAGCTGATGTTTAAAAGTAATATCAGAGAATATGGTATGGTTATTGCATTAGTATCAATTGTATTATTCTTTGAAATTGTCAGCAAGGGTGTACTCTTACAACCGTTAAATGTAACCAACTTAATCCAGCAGAATAGTTATATACTCGTATTGGCGATCGGCATGCTGCTAGTGATCGTTGCTTTTCAGATTGATTTATCTGTAGGATCTATCGCTGCTTTTGTTGGTGCCGTTTCTGCAATCTTAATGATCGATTATCATATTGGTGTTGTGCCTGGAATATTGATTTCTTTGCTGATAGGAGGTCTTGCCGGAGCTTTTCAGGGGTATTGGGTTGCCTATTTTAAAATCCCTGGATTTATTGTTACATTGGCAGGGATGTTGATTTTTAGAGGGTTGACAATGACTGCTTTAGAGGGGCAATCGAAAGCTCCTTTTCCAGAGGTTTTTCAGAAAATGAGTAATGGGTTTATACCAGATGTATTGAGTGGAACATCCATCCATCTTACAACCCTTGTGGTTGGGATTATTTTGACGTTGGTATATATATATTTTGAATTAAGTCATAGAAAAGCTAAGTTAGAGTATAATTTCGAGGTAATCCCGGTACGGTTTTTAGCTGCTAAATTGGTATTTGTTGGCGTGGCAATCAACTGGTTTATGTATTTGCTGGCCTCGTATAAAGGCATTCCTAATGTGTTGATATTATTATTTATTCTAATTGTATTTTATACCTTTATAACGACAAAAACAGTGATAGGGCGTCATATTTATGCATTAGGCGGTAATGAAAAGGCGGCGAAGCTATCAGGTGTAAAAACCGAACGTATTGTGTTTTGGGTTTTCGTAAATATGGGAGTATTAGCAGCTCTTTCAGGTCTTGTTTTTGCGGCTCGTCTTAATGCCGCAACACCGAAAGCAGGCACGGGTTTTGAATTAGATGCCATTGCTGCCTGTTTTATTGGTGGAGCCTCCACTGCAGGAGGGATTGGTGTTGTTATGGGGGCCATTATTGGCGGGTTGGTTATGGGGGTCATGAATAATGGCATGTCTTTAATTGGCGTTACCATTGATATGCAGCAAACCATTAAAGGCTTAGTATTATTATTAGCTGTAGCTTTTGATATTTATACAAAATCAAAACAGTCATAAGACTTATCATGTAAGATAGATTGAAGCAATCCCCTCCTTGCTAGGGGATTGCTTCGCTAGTCGCTCGCAACGACCATGAAATAAATCACAGGAGTGTCAGAAAAGACATACTATTTGGGCTTTTCTTGATAATGACAAGGAGGTACAGCGTTTTTCTTATGTATTAGATGAACAAATCCTTAATTAAAAATTTAATTATGATTTTTAGCTTTTAATATTATATAATGGTTAAAATAAATTCTTTCATGTCTTCTATATGGCTAAAAGAGAATGGATTCAACGGTTGTCTATTATAAAAATATTGAAAGCAAGAGTGTAGGTGTTTTATGGAAGGTGTAAATACGATTATTTCAAAAGCTATAGGAGGAGGAGTAAATGAGTCGCTGATTATTAATGCGATTCGCAGGCGGGGGCCAATATCTCGTGTTGATATTGCCAAGTTGACTGGTTTAACAGCACCAACTGTAACGAATATATCAAGTAGACTCATTGAAAATGGACTGATTCATGAGTATATGGTTGGTGAGTATAGCGGAGGCAGGCGTCCAGTGCTGCTTAAGGTGCATTCTGAAATAGCGAATATGATTATTGTAGATATTCGTTCTAAGGAAATGATTGGCTATCTGATTAATGGAGGCTTAGAGATTAAAGAAGAAATATGTCATGATATTCAACATTTAAAGGAAGAAAAGATTTTATCTTTTTTGGAAAATACAATTGCACAGTGTT
>JBEQCC010000080.1:0-8333 GCA_041639455.1 Pelosinus sp.
AAAGATTGCTGGGGGCAATAAAATAGTAATAGCTCAATAAGAATAGCGGGAAAAAGGAATGGCATCGATGACCATACGTTGATGAAAATAAGAAAATTAATTTCATCTACCAGCCTAGCTTTTTTGCCCCTTTTCTGCATTTCGTCATTGTGAAGTTGCATTAGGCAATTGATATAATTACTATGCTTCAGACATTTTTTGGGGTCGATGTTGTTAACAATTTTTTGAAAGGAAATCCGGATTTTGCCTTGCAGCATGCCGGAGAAATGTTTCCAGTTACAGAAAATAAGGCTGAGATGGTGCAGTTATGGCCACATATTGATCATGTAGATGGATTCTTCATTTCTCGTTTAGTGCGAGTGAAATAGGTGAACAAATGAGTAATAATATTTTTGGAATGTTTATAGAGGAGATTGCAGCGGTCATTCAGCCCTATGATTTGCCTAAATACAGTGCTGGGCAAATTGTAAAATGGATGTATCAGGATGGAGTTCATGATTTTAAAGGTATGACGAATATATCTAAGAAACATAGGACATTATTAGCTGAGCACTTTGTGATTCATTCTGTAACAGCACGAACTGTTGAACAATCATCAGACGGTAAGACTAGTAAATATTTGTTGGAGTTTCATGATGGCATGGCTGTAGAAACTGTTTTAATGCGACAGCATTATGGTAATAGTGTGTGTATATCAACTCAGGTTGGATGCGCCATGGGCTGTGTATTTTGTGCATCTACCTTAAATGGTGTTTCAAGAAATTTAACTGGCGGCGAAATGTTGGCCCAGGTTTTATTTATTAATAAAGTATTGCAGCAGGAAGGAAGCGCTGTGAATACAATAGTTATTATGGGATCAGGAGAACCCTTGGCCAATTATGACAATGTTTTAAATTTCATTAAATTATGCCATGCCGAATATAGCCTTCACTTAAGTTATCGAGGCATAACATTATCTACATCTGGATTAGTGCCAGAAATAAACAGATTAGCAGCAGAGGGACTGCCGCTGACGCTGTCTATTTCTCTCCATGCATCCAATAACGAATTACGTTCTTTGTTAATGCCAATTAATAATCGCTATTCCCTGTCGGAGGTCATGGCTGCAGGTGATTTTTATGCAGAACAGACAGGTCGGCGAGTGACATACGAGTATATATTAATTGCTGACCTGAATGATAAGATAGAGCATGCTAAAGAGTTGGCGATTTTGCTGAGGGGACGTCTGGCCAATGTCAATTTGATTCCCGTTAATCCAGTAGTTGAGCGTGGATTATTACGACCTGATAGCAAAATAATTCAACGCTTTGAGAAAATTCTTCTTGAAAGAAGAATTAACGTTACAGTTCGTCGTGAAATGGGAACAGATATACGTGCTGCCTGTGGACAACTTCGAAATAAAGTTTTAAATGAAAAATAAAAGCTAAGCAAAAAATAAATAGTATCTTGACTTTCTTATATAACAAAAGTACCATATAATTTCTTATCAAGAAATAGTTGAGGTCTATACCTGCTAAATAAGGACTTGGTACAAGCCAGGTCCTTTTATGTTACTGATTTAAATAAAATGGGATAATATTACCTTATTTTGACTATGCTGATAATATAACGTATAATAAAATAGATTAATTTATGGTGAGGTAATAACATGAAGTTTGTAAGAAGTTTAGAAAATATGTTTGAAAAATATATTGAAGGCTTTTTTAATAAAAAATTTTCTAGTGGATTACAGCCTATTGAAATTGGTAAGCAATTAGTTAGGACAATGGATGATGAAAAAACAGTGGGTATTTCGAAAACCTACGTTCCTAATTTGTACATTGTTTATTTAAATAATGCAGATTACAGTCGAATCGTTTCTTATAGTCAGACGATTTGCAAAGAGCTATCCCATTACATAGCAGATCAGGCAGAGCAAAGGCAATATACGATTATCGGTGCACCTGTAATCGAATTTAATGAGGATAAAGGGGTTGCAAAAGGTAATTTCCGCGTGGTTAGTTTCTTTAGTGAACCACTGCCAGAAGAAAATAAGTTAGAAAGTGAAGATCTTGGATGTCTTGATTCGGATACTCGTGTGTTTGATAAAGTTGAATGTAATATGATGGGTAGGGATCCATGTTTGTTAGGGACATTAAAAGTTCTGGTAGGACCTGATATAGGAGTAAAAGTTGATGTAAAGAATAATCGAGTGAATATTGGTCGACGGGCTAGTAATGAATTACCACTTACGGATTTAAACACATCTCGTTTACAAGCTTATGTGATTGTAGAGGATAAAAATCACATCTTATATGATGCTAAAAGCCTTAATGGCACATATGTTAATGATCATCGGATTGTGCGTAAAGAATTAGAAAACGGTGATCATATAAAAATAGGTAATACTGTTATTTTATATGAGGTGAATTAAATGCCCAATAAGGAGGCTATTTTCAACTATATTGGAATAGTATTACAATATAGTTTACTAGGATTAATTTATTATTTTTTAAGCAAAGTCATAAAAATTATATACACTGATTTAGATCGATTAGGACAAAAAAAAACATCTGTAGGAAATGAAGGGAATCAATCTAATTTTCAGAAGCGGGCTAATCTGCTTGTTGTTGATAGCGGGCATATTCGATTATCCCAGAGTAGTTTTTCTTTAGATGATATTACATATCTTGGGCGTAATGAGCAAAATGAAATTATCATTGATGATTCATTTGTATCTCATGAACATGCCAGTATTAATAAAGCACAGCAAGGATATTTGCTGACAGATTTGAACAGTACCAATAAAACGTATTTAAATGGTCAGCCTATAGTGGATGCGACTTTATTAAAAAATGGTGATTTAATTAAAATTGGGGCGGTAACATTTAGCTTTAAGGGGTGAGGGGTATTGCTAGCACATGTAATTTCTGATATTGGGTTGGTTAGAGAAACAAATGAAGATAGCTATATCTGTGATCCACCGCATTTATTTATTGTGGCGGATGGCATGGGAGGTCATGTGGCTGGAGAAATTGCAAGTAAGCTTGCAATAAGTACAGTTAATAATTATATTCAAGAGCATGTGGGGAAGGAGAATCTTGAAATATTGTTAAAAGACGCGATAATACAGGCGAATACTTCAATATATCAAATGGCACTCTCTAAAGAAGAGTTCAGTGGTATGGGTACTACTGTCACAGCTTCTTATATAGATGGAGATACAATATACTGGGGTCATGTTGGTGATAGTCGTATGTATCTATTGCGTAATGGAAAGCTTAATCAACTAACAAATGATCATTCCTTAGTTTGGGAATTGGTTCAAAGTGGTAACATAACTAGAGATGAGGCCTATGTTCATCCTAAAAGGAATTTGTTGACTCGTGCTGTTGGTACTAGTTGCCTTATTAAAGTTGATACTGGTTTTGTACAATGGAAGCCAGGTGATATTGTATTAATGTGTACAGATGGGCTAACAAATATGGTCAATGACCAAAATATCTGTACTCTAATGCAGAGAAAAGATTGTGAAATTTATTCTATTGTAGAACAATTAGTAAATCAGGCTAAAGATGCTGGTGGATTTGATAATATTACTGTGATATTGTTTAAAAATGAGGACATATAGGCATGATTAACACACGACAACTGGAGCGTAACTTGCTTGTAGTTGCAGGTATAATTATGTTAAATGGCATTTTAGCAGTTAACTTAGCTCAGGGTGTTCTAAATTACCAGACTCTAGGGGCGGTTACTTTCATCTTTGCCGGATTTATGGCAATCAATATTATATTATGCAAAGTTGGACATACTGGTGATCCTTTGTTTTTACCTTTGGCATCCTTATTGGTTGGAATAGGGCTAATTATCATTTTGAGACTTAGACCAGAGCTTTTCATGCTGCAAGTGATGTGGGTAGGTGTGGGTTTAAGTGCTTTTCTAATCTCAGCAATTCTTGCTAAGCGGTTAGAACAAATAGCTTACTTTAAATATATCTGTGGTTTTATTGGTGTTGGATTATTATTATCAGCGATACTATTTGGAGTAGACATTGGTGGAAATAAGAATTGGATCATTATAGGACCCGTTCGGTTTCAGCCTTCTGAGTTTGCAAAGATCTTTATCGTATTGTTTTTAGCAGCCTATTTGAGTGAAAGGCGGGAATTACTTACTCTTGCTACGAAACATTATGGCCCCTTTGTATTGCCCCATCCAAGATTTATTGCACCTCTTATTGCAGTGTGGGGTCTTGGAATGTTAATGTTTGTCTTGCAGCGGGATATGGGTGCCGCTTTATTATATTTTGGTCTTGCCATTATCATGACATATATGGTTAGCGGCAGATCCAGTTATGTGATAATTGGCATGATCTCATTTCTAGTTGGTTCTGTAATCTGTTACAATTTATATTCTCATATTCGACTGCGAGTTGATATTTGGCTTAATCCTTGGAGTGATCCCTCAGGCGGGGCTTATCAAATTGTTCAATCTTTGTTTGCTTTAGGATCGGGAGGAATCATGGGAAGTGGTCTCACTTATGGATTTCCTACGATGATTCCTGAGGTTCATACAGATTTTATCTTTGCAGCGATTGGAGAAGAAATGGGGCTTATCGGTGCGGGAGCTGTCATCTTGCTTTATATCCTTATGATTTACCGTGCCTTTCGAACATCTTTGTTGTCTTTAATGCCATTTAGTATGATGGTTGCTGCTGGACTAGCAGTTTCCATGGCGTTGCAGACTTTTTTAATTATTGCTGGTGTCATTAAATTTTTCCCTCTAACAGGTATTACTTTACCTTTTATTAGCTATGGCGGGAGTTCTATTGTTTCTAATTTTATTTTACTCGGTATGTTATTTTCCATATCGGAAGTGAGAGGCTACGATGCGAAATGACATGAATGATTTGGCTAAGAATATTCGTAGGGTTGCTTTTGGACTATTAAGTTTATTGGTTGTTTTATTTTTTTATTTAACTTATATTCAAGTAGTTCAAAGTGATTTTTTAATAGCGCATCCCTTAAATCGCCGTACTCTTGAAGCTTCTCGTATGATTCCCCAGGGGATGATACTCGATAGGAGTGGTGAAAAGCTAGCATATAGTAAAAAAGTAGGAGAGAGTTTTAAACGAGAATATCCTTATGGAGCAATTGCTGCTCAGGTAGTGGGCTATGATAGTATTACCTACGGTCGGAGTGGTGTTGAGAGTACTTTCAATAGAGACTTAACAGGAAAGAATACCTCCATTGCTCATTTAGGTGCTGTAAGCCATTTATTAACGAACAGGTCTGGTAATAATGTAGTGTTAACATTGGATGCTGCTGTGCAGGAAACAGCCTATAAAGCACTTGGTAATTATAAAGGTGCAATCGTGGTGATCAATCCTAATACAGGAGCTATATTAGCGATGGTAAGCAAACCAAGCTTTGACCCCAATGAAATTGATCAGCAATGGAAACGTATTTCTACTGATAAAAACAGTCCTTTATTAAATCGAGTAACCCAGGGATTATATCCTCCAGGGTCTACGCTTAAGGTTATGATTGCAGAGGCAGCACGCAGGGAAAAGATAATTGATTTAAAAGAAAAAATATATTGTGAAGCGGCTTTAAAGATTCCACCAGACTATATTTTACAAGAAAGCCATTTAGAAGCTTATGGGAATATTAATTTAGAAGAAGCATTAGCTGTTTCGTCCAATGTATTTTTTGGTACATTATCTTTAAAATTAGGGGATAAGAAAATGGAAAATACCTTTGAGCGATTTGGATTTAAGCGTTCTGTTGGTCAAGAATTGCAAGAAGTTGCTTCTTATTTGCCTGATTTTTCTTCTTTGGGAGATGGAGATCTAGCGCAAACAGGTATTGGACAAGGAAGTTTATTAGTTACTCCTTTGCGGATGGCTATGTTAGCAAGTAGTTTCGCAAATGAGGGGAAAATTATGAGACCCTATCTTGTTGACAAAATAACAGGCTTAGATGGAAGTCTTATAAAAACATTTGCACCTGAAGAATGGCTTACTCCCACAACTCCTCAATTGGCTGATGAAATTAATAAGATGATGGTGAGGGTAGTTCGCAATGGTACAGGTACAGCGGCCTCTTTACCAGGAGTATTAGTAGCAGGTAAGACTGGTACAGCAGAGAATTCCCAAGGCGATTCTCATGCTTGGTTTATTGGTTTTGCACCAGCAGATAATCCCCAAGTTGCAATTGCTGTAATTGTTGAAAACGCTGGATTTGGGGGAAGCATTGCAGCACCGATGGCGCGTCAAGTATTTAAGGCGGCATTACAATAAGGAGGTGATAGTTCACCATGATTGATCGAACTCTTGATAAAAGATATACTATTTTGGAACATATTGGCGGCGGCGGTATGGCTGATGTTTATCGTGCTCATGATAAACTATTGGATCGCTCTGTAGCTGTAAAAGTGCTACGCTCGCAATTTGCTAATGATGAAGAATTTGTTACTCGTTTTCGTCGCGAAGCGCAAGCTGCTGCCCGACTGTCCCATCATAATATTGTGAATATGTATGATGTTGGTAAAGATGATGAAGTACATTATATTGTTATGGAATATATTTCAGGTGAAACTCTTAAGGAACGTATTTTGCGAGAGCCACTGCCGATAGAAATGGCCGTGAGAATTGCTGCAGATATTGCAGAAGCATTAGAACACGCTCATCAAAATAATTTAGTGCATTGTGATATAAAGCCTCATAATATCCTTATGACTCGTGCAGGACGTATTAAAGTTACAGACTTTGGTATTGCAAGAGCTGTAAGTTCTGTGACGATGCATCATACCGCGACGATTATTGGATCGGTGCATTATTTTTCGCCAGAACAGGCGAAAGGAACAGCAGTTGGAGCAAAGTCTGATATTTATTCTTTAGGGGTAGTTCTTTACGAGATGCTGACAGGTACAGTGCCTTTTAATGGTGAGACACCGATTAGTATTGCATTGAAGCATTTACAAGAAGAGCCTCGTCCTATACGAGAATTAAAACCAGAGGTACCGCCATTGTTAGAAGCTATTGTATTAAAGGCAATGGCTAAAGATGTATCCAATCGTTATAATGATATTGGTGAAATGATTACGGACTTAAAGTCCGTACAAAATTATTTCAGAGATGATCATACGCGGCGTTTATCACGAGGAGATTTTCCCACACAGATATTGCCGCGTTTAGATGAACCCATTATATCGCAAGCCAATTCAGGGACTGCGTTAGAAGCGGATAATAATCATTTGCAGAAAAGAAATCATTCCAAACGGGTATTGTGGGGACTGGTATTATTACTGTTATTTGGTTTTATGATCGGTGCTTTTTTCGCATTTGGTAAGTTCTGGAGCAACAATGAAGTTACTGTGCCTAATGTTATTGGTAAGCAAGTTGAGGTTGCCCGCAGTCTTTTAGTAGATCAAAACTTGCGAGTGAATGTAGCCGAATCATTTAGTGATAAAATACCAGCCGGATATGTTATTTCCCAATCTCCAGAAGCTGGCAATGTTGTAAAAGAGCAGCGTATGATTAATCTTGTCGTTAGTAAGGGGGGCGAAATTACTGTAGTTCCTGATCTTAGAGGACTAAGTCGGCGAGATGCAGAACTGCAAATTAAAAATGCAGGACTTGTGGTAGGGAGAATTGATGAGCAGTTTAATGCTGATACTCCTGTTGATGTTGTTATTAATCAGCAGCCGCGGCCACCTGTACAGGTTAATAAAAATACAGCGATTGATCTTGTAGTAAGTAAAGGTGCCGGTCCGCGCAAATTTGCTTTGCCAGATTTCCGTGGAACGCCAATTAATACTGTAAATACTCAAATTGAAAGCTTAAAATTAAAGGTTGGTAAAGTAACAGAAGAAGTGAGTGACAAATATCCTGCTGGGACGATTATTGGACAAAACCCCAGTCCTGCTTCTGAGATTACAGAAGGTGCAGCCGTTGATTTAACGGTTGCAAAGGGAAATACCAGTGCTACCAAGAAGGCTGTAGTGCAGATTACTGTTCCTGAAGGAGCAATACGGCAGGCTGTACAAATTGTTATAACAGATACAAATGGAAGGCGTGTAGTTTATGAAAATGTACACAAGCCTGGTGATAAAGTTGAAAAAACAGTTGACGGCGTAGGACAAGTTAGAGTACAAGTGTATATAAATGGTGTATTGTTGCAAGAGCAAACAATATAACAGGAGGCAAAAAAGTGCAGCATGGGGTGATATTGAAAACATATAATAGCTTTTATTATGTGAAGACCAATGCGAAAGTAACAATGTGTACTTTGCGAGGACGTTTTAAGAAAGAACGCTTTTCTCTTCTAGTAGGGGATGAAGTAGAATATAAT
>JBEQCC010000081.1:0-8177 GCA_041639455.1 Pelosinus sp.
AACCCGCTTCCGGGTTTGTCAATGGAGCGGTGATTCCCGTAGATGGCGGATTTTCTGCCTATTCAGGTGTGTAGTCATGATCATGACATCACTGTTATGGAGGTGAAATAAAAAGGCACAGAATAGTGAGGCCGGATTCTGATAATGCTGTATGATCTATGGCTTCAGTTACACCTCTAGCAAAACTTTTGACAATATAAGGGCGCATAAAGATCCGAGAAACATCGTTCTCGATTTTTGTGCGCCTCTTTTGCATTTTTATAGAAAAAAGAGTATCATGAGAACGGCAGAGGCGTTGTTTATTTCCCAGCCGGCTTTGTCCAGCCGTCAGCAGCATAGAGGCCAGATTTGGAATTTTGCGGATCGGTGCTTCTACCTTCTTCACCCAATAGTTGCTGCTGGAATTGCTCAGGCGTTTCAAAGTTGATTATTCAGGTATTGAGTTTAAAGTCACTACGGGCTGGAGTAAAGGAATTGTCAATCTCGTATATAAAATTAGCAGACAGTCTGTTTTAGAAATGCGTAAACTGTGACAGGGAAACAATGGGGAATGATTTACACCCTTAAAATGCATCATTTTGATGCAAATCAAAGATAAGCTTAAGAAATAAGGGAGGCCGATATGAAGCAGATTGAACTCATTTCACTGCCCTTTGATTCTGAACCGAAGCCGCAAAAAAGAGCCAGTGCAAAACCTGCTATTGAAAGGGAGGAACGAGACAAGGAAGAACTCACTCCCCCAAGTGTACCAAAGGTTGACATTCTCGACCTTCGCAAACATCCTATAACCTATACGGCCCATCAAGAAACAGCTCTCAAGGAAATCGCTTCCTTCTTATGCAGCAGTCAGGAATCGGTATATATCCTTTCCGGTTATGCCGGGACTGGCAAAACGACCATCGCTGAAAATATCGTCAAATATGGACTGGATCTCAACAAAGAGTGCATCATTACAGCCCCTACCAATCAAGCCGTCAAGGTACTAAAGGACAAATTCGGTGAAATCAAGGTTCTTTTTAAAACTCTTCACTCCACCTTGTATGGTTCTCCTGATGCTGATACTGGTGAATGGATAGCCAGTGTCAAGTTTAAAGCTTACCATGTCATTCTCGTTGACGAATCCTCCATGATCAGTAAAACCGTCTACACCGATCTCATAAAGGAGGTCCAGTCTGCCCATGCAAAGGTCATCTTCTTCGGGGACAGCTTCCAACTCGAACCCGTGGGCGATGATCCAGAGATATTGTGCAACCAAAATTTTGAACTCACCGAAGTCAAACGGCAGGGGGTCGGCAGTGAAATTCTGCTGTATGCAACCTGTCTCAGAAACGTAAAGCAAGTGGTCATTCCCAATGCGTCCCGAGGAGAAGTGCAGATAGCAGGCAAGCAAGCTACTGCCAGAGCTTTTCTGCAGTCCGTCATTCATAATGAAAACAGCATCTTCATTATTGGTACCAACAAGGCAAGGCTTATTCTCAATCAAAAAGCCCGTGAGGCCAAATTTGGCAAAGAGATAACGAATGAACCTCAAGAGGGGGATCGAATCCTCTTTATCGGCAATGGCACCTATTTCGTCAATGGCGATAAAATGACTTTGGAGCAAGTCACCATCATTACAGAGACGGTTCTTCCCATCAAAGGAACTTCCAAAGATTCTCCCAGCTTTGTTCGGGCTTATCTCATTATGAACTATAATCACAAGATTCTTCTTCTGCCCGCCATAGAGAAGTCTTCTGTTTACCATGCGCAAGTCCTGGAGGTCAATCAGCATTTTCCTGATGACTGGTACAATAAAAACCCTATTACCTATAAATTTGAACTGTCCAAAGAGGTGTCCATTGCAACCTACGGCTACGTCATCACTGCCCACAAAAGCCAAGGCAGCCAATGGGAAAAAGTCTTTGTCCACCAAGATGCGTTTAGGAGTAACCCCCGCTGGCTTTATACCGCAGCCACACGGGCGGAAAAAGAGCTTACACTTACCATGGAATCAAGCCCTTGCAAATGGACTTGGGATCAGATTATGAAAGCAGCAAATCATGCCTACAAGGAATAGCAGAAAGATAAATATGTATGGTGAAGGCTCTTTACAATAAGCAGGAAATATCTTATGCTTATCATAAAGCAAGCGTATGCATATTTTAAAAGGATGAACTATATATATGGTAATTACAACAAAAGACATTGCTAAAATTGCCAATGTGAGCCAGTCTACAGTGTCACGCTGTTTAAATAATAGTTCAATGATTTCCGACAAAACCAAGCAGCGTGTACTAAAGATTGCTAAGGAGCATGGCTTTCAGTTTAATGCGAGTGCAAGGAGCCTAAGCACTAGAAAAACCCATACCGTTGGAATTGTTTGTCTAAAACGAATGTTTGATGATGCTCACAATATACATTACATAAATTGGCAAGATTCATTGATTGAAAATTTAGAACGTTTGCAATTTTACGTTATTATCTCCTTGCTGATCAATAAATTTACCGGACAAAATAATATTAGGAAGTTAATCTCCGCCAAAAAAGTTGACGGTCTTATTATTATGCAGCAAGAGCTCGATACTGAGAGTATGGCTATCTTGGAGCAATCGGATATTCCTTATATTTTCTGTAAATACCTGCCGACGATATGCAAGGCAAGAGATGTAGACTACGTGCATGTCGATCAGTTTAAAGGCGGATATTTAGCTACCCAGCATTTGATCGGGCTTGGACATCAGAGAATTATGTGTATATCTGCCAAGGTTTCCGGTGGAGAATTTGAACAGAGAATAGAGGGGTATAAAACTGCTTTTGGGGATAATGCTTTATCTTTTGATAAAAATCCTTTTCTTTATGGGGATGGCACTTTTCATTCCGGTTATCAACTGATACAGGATAATAGAGATAAGCTAAAAGGTATTACAGCGATATTCGGACAAAATGATTTGATGGCTTTAGGTGCTCTTTCAGCACTAAGGGAAATGCATATTAAAGTACCGGAAGACATAGCCATAATCGGTTATGATAATATTAAATTGTGTACTTATTTTCAACCCTATTTAACTTCTGTTCATCAACCCTTTGATGAAGTTGCATTATTGACCTGCAAACAATTGGTTGATTCAATGAACTCTAAGGAGTCGAATATAAAACAAACGTTAGCAGTACAGCCAAAATTGATTATTAGGCAATCGTGTGGTGCATAAACCATTCTTTTGGATGTTTATGCATACGATTGCATAAAACGGTGCAGCGTACCATGATCAGGTGCTATGGAGTCGATCCGATCAGTGGCATAGATGGAGCCATTGCTTTTGCAGAAAAGAGTGGGGGACTCTTCTTTGATATGGCCATTCATGATTTTGATTTATCCCGATGGCTGCTGGATTCGGAAGCTAAAAGTGTATATGCCATTGGTGCCTGCTTTCAATATAAGGAATTTGCAGCATATGGTGATATCGATAATGGAGCTGCTATGATCCAGTACAAAAATGATGCAATGGGATTATTCTATGCAGGCCGGATGTGTGCTCACGGGTACCATATCGAAACAGAAGTAATCGGCACAAAAGGTTCGCTGCGCATTGGCACAGTTCCTTACCAAAACTTAGTAACGATTTCAAATGAAAATGGTGTAACCAATGAGTGCGTAGGAGGATTTTTGGAAAGATTTGAGGCGGCCTATCTCAATGAAATGCAAAACTTCGTAGATTGCATTATCGAAAATCGCAAGCCTGACGTTGGTGTGAATGATGGCGTTAACTCTGCAGAAATTGCCTATGCCGCAACGGAATCCTTCAAAGCAGGTAAGATCGTATACTTAGATTGAAATATGATAATATTTTACAATTTTTGCAGTTATTTATAAGTCAGTTATGAAACGAAGATCAGCCCTGCAATAATGTTACTTGCAGGGCTGTTTTTTTAAGTTAGGAGAAATATCTGTTACTGTATCCCTGCAATTTCTTAACAAGTAAGAGATTGATTCACTCTGCTCGCAACGACATTCGATTTACTGTATTTCTGCGATTAGGCGAACGGGCAGGCCGCTGGAATTCTTTAAGGGAAGGGGGAAGCAATAGAACTTGAAGGTATCTTGCTTTAATTGATTAAGGTTGATGATATTTTCAATGACGAAAACATTGTGGTCTGCGCAGTACCTATCTGCTTTTAGGTGACCTTCTTTTCTCTTTACTCCTGCAGCATCAATGCCAATAAAATTAACTTTTTTTTGGATTAAATATTCTAAGGTTTTATCAGACAGTTCAGGATGACCTGCCTCAGGATGCCCTGTGAGATAAAAATCTGTTTCATAATATGTTGGCAGCCAGTCGGTTTTAAAGATAATAAAATCACCTTTTTGAATATCTACCTTATTTTCAAAATCGGCAGGTTCAATTTCACGACTGAAGATATTTTCGACATGGACTACTTTAGCTGGCCCAATAAACCTGTTTATATCTGGATTCGGTACATTCATAATATCGAGATGAGTGCCCAAATGTCCTAAACGGGCTACGTTGATTCCATCTTTCTGGTTAAAAAAAGGATTGTTCTTGTCTTGTTCATCAATGGGAAGAGTTAAATCGATTAACATAGCGTTCACTCCTTATTTGCGTTTGCAGTTACTTTTGTTTCGCAAGTAAACTATAATACAAGGAAATAATAAAGTCAAGAGTTTATATCTTGATTTTATCTGAAATTTGGTGAATAATAAGATTATGGAAAAAGATGATATGAAAGAATTCTTGAATACGTTAAAACGCCTCACGATTAAAATGGGAGAACTGAGCAGACACGCCAGCGATATTACGCCAGTGGGCAAGTTGAGCTTTTCTGAGCTAAGTCTTATGACGTTAATTGGAGATTTTGATAATATTAGAGTCACTGAATTAGCATTAAAATATGGTGCTACCAAGGGTGCTATTTCAAAGATGGTTAAGAAATTAGTTCAGAAAGAGTTGGTAAAGAAGTCTAGAACCCAGGAAAATGAGAAGGAAGTACTCTTATCATTAACCGCTATGGGGATGATGATTTATAATGAAAAGGAAGCACATTTTGAAGAATTGTCTGCCGACGTTTCGAAAGAGCTTGAAAGCATGACTGAGGAACAGCGAAGATCTCTGTTCAATATCCTGGATATTGTGGAAGCTCACATTGATGCGCATCTCGATGAGCCCAATTCTGAGCAGGAATAGCAAGCCGTTAGTATTTTGGGTATGCTTGAATCGAAGAAATTATCAAGACCGTGTAAGAAATGGCATTGACAAGCAATAGGGATCATACTACTATTCAATGAATAGCAATTATTACCAAACAATAATGAAGACTATAATTTGACAAACTATAATTAAAAAGTATAAAATTAAAAAGAATAGAGGATGAAGGAGGTTGCATCATGAAGAAAGTATTATTGGGAGTAGGTTTACTGCTATCAGTAAGTGTAGGAACGGGCACTGCTGCTCCTATTAACGATTTGGAAAGAGGACAGACTGCAGTTGGCGTGCTGACTGACACAATTTACTTAGAAAACAAAATTGGTAAAGATCTTACAATTGGATATCAAAATGTAGATCGAAAAAATGGTAGTGATATGGATGATTTTTATGGGCAGTATCAATTACCCTTTAGCAGTGTTCGAGCCATTCTTGGTTATCGGGATATTGGTTCTGGTTCAACCTACATAGGATTATCCGTAAGTGAGGGACTGGCTCCTAGACTCAATGGTTATGCTTCTATGATTGGTAATGACGATTTTGTTGAATATCAAGTTGGGGCAAATCTGGAATTAACGAGCCAAGTTGGCCTGAATGCTAACTATCGCAACTTTAGGCCTGATCGTTATCGAAACGAAAGTCGTCTTGAAGTCGGCGCGAGCTACAAATTTTAAGACTGCTGTTTAAAGAAGATACATGTCACATCTTTTGGAATATAGTCCAAAGTAAATCCTCCTATTGCTATGGCTTTTGCCATAGCAATAGGAGGATTTTATATAAAAGCTATATAGTTTTTATCTCTAGCCGTCATATTATGGAGATTATTTCCTGGAAATATCAAAAAAAATGTAATTTTGTCATTAATCGTTTCTTTAATATCGATAACAGGGCTGTTGTAATTTCCTGCTGCACACAAAAAGAAATTTCGCTGGTTCGTGCAGCTTCAAGAACCTGCTTTTGCTGCAGGCATTTGGGAGCATGGCTCTGCTGTCCGGGATGGTGATATCGGCAAGATACTCAGGAAAACTATCAGAAGGTTCAAATAAAATTATAGAGTGTATATACATATATGAGGTTTCAATAAGATATCCGTGTCTTTAATATGAATCATAAGCTTAAAAATTTAAATGATTGAACAATAACTTTAAAAGACAGGAAAATTGGTATAGCTGTATATACACGGATAATAATTTATTATATTCACAATATCTTTTCTTGTCAAGATGCGATGTGTTGAAAAGCAGAAAAAGAGATGTAAACAAAGAGGGGTGGCCTCTTCCATTTGTTGACAGCATGGTATAAATTGGTTAATATGAGCGTAAAATATTTTACGGAAAAAAGATATTGGTGAATAATCTTGAGGGAGGTTATGTTGTGAATCAAATTATTGCAAGTATTAAAAATCATCGATCCATAAGGAATTATTTAGAGAAAGATATACCTGAAGAGATGCTGCAGGAGATATTAGAAGCGTCAAGAGCCATGCCGACTTCCATCAATGGTCAGCAAATAAAGATAAGGATAAAAAGGAAAAGATTGCTGAATGGACAGGAGGACAGGCTTGGATCGCGCAAGCTTCTGTATTTTTGCTCTTTGTAGCTGATTTTTATAAAGCATATATTGCTTGTGAGAAAAATGGCAAACAGGAGATTATTCATGAGAGTATCGAAGGGAGTTTGGTCGGAGCCTTTGATGCAGGACTTGCTATGGGAGCCGCTATTATTTCTGCTGAGTCTTTAGGTCTTGGGATCGTACCCATTGGAGCGGTTCGCAGAAAACCTCAAGAAATGATTGATTTATTGGGTCTTCCGAAGTATACCTATCCTCTGGTGGGTTTAGTGGTTGGTTATCCAGCCGATGCTTCTGCACAAAAACCCAGGTTTCCTCTAAAAACGTTGGTACATGTGGAACAGTATCAGAAGGATGAGATTGGTCCTGCAATTGATGAATATGATGCTGTCATGTCAAAGTATTATAGTGAGCGAGGCGATAAGGATACAAATTGGAGTAAACAAGTCGCAAATGCATACGAACAGGTGTATTTTCCCGATGTTTATCCAACGATGAAGAAACAAGGATTTAAGAATGATAAGTAGATTCTTCTGCTATGAAGCGGAGTTAACTTAAATGCACATTGATCATAACGAAAGAGGATATTACGTTCATGGAATACTCATGAGTGTATATCCTCTTTGTATAGTTCCAAGGTGGATTACTGCCAGATTATTTGCAGCGGTTTGCGATCAACGAGCCGTTTGTATGTATATTTGGGGTATCCGACCATGATTCCCCCAGTTACCGTCATGTCCTCCGGCAGTTTTAGAAGGTCGAGAAGGGGTTGATAGCCGGATAAAGCACAGGCTTCAAAAAATCCTGCCCAGCAGGTTCCGAGCTCAATTGTCGGCGCATATAATTCCGCGTAGGCCAGAGAGAAATGTGTATTATCCCGTCCCCGAGGCATAAAGTTTTTTGGGGCGATGGCTGCAATTAGACAGGGAGCTCCCCGAAGAATACCATCATGGCCTGTTTTACGATATTTATTTACGATTCCCTTGAAGTAGGATGCCATGGGAGAAGCAGTCTTAATGGCTTCTTCCATCCAATCGATGGTAGCGGCGGTAATGCCCTTTAGTGTGTTGGGATTGTTAATCACATAATAGGTGATCCCCTGGGTATTGCCGCCAGTCGGTGCCATCCTGGCTACGTTAAGAAGCTGCAGCAGCTTTTCTTTGGGGACGGCTGAGGGCTTATAACAGCGGACCGATCGCCTGGAGCGCAGAAAGGCAGCGGCGTTTTTTTCATCGAATGGGGTAGTATTTTCCAAGGTAACTTGATTGGAGAGAGGTGCTTTTACATTATTCAAGGCTTCTCGCGGACAGACGGCCACGCAGTGACCACAGGCAATACAGGGATTTCCTGTATCTTCAGGTCCATGTTTTCCCATTTTGATTACATCTGTGGGACAGACGCTGGCACAGA
>JBEQCC010000082.1:0-7537 GCA_041639455.1 Pelosinus sp.
GTTCGTAGCTCGCATCGCCCACGTTGATCGGCACCTGCTCCGCCGTTGCGGGCCAGGTCACGGGCAGCCGACCGGTGAACGGCTTGTCGCCGAAGAGCACATCCGCGACCCCACTTCCCTTCTTACACTCTTTTTATCTATTAATTACCCTTGCAAATTTTTAGTTTTATTTTTAGATCCGATAAAGACATTGGCTATAATCATAAGCAAGCAGAGAGCTACACATATAGGTGCAACTATCATCACGTAGCTTTAGCCCTCCAAAGCCAAAAATAGTTGCAATATACACCAAAAATGGAGATCCGAACTGTCCGATGCCTATAGAGCAGACAAAGAAAGACATTGCCACTGTTACCGCAGACTTGTCCACACTCTTAATTGTCCGAATGGTAATCTCAGGATTATAAGTTCCAAAGCCCAGAACATATAAAATAGCTCCCAAGAGAAACATATCGTAGGTATTATAATGAGCAACCCCCAAGAACGCAGCTCCCAGGAGGCTATCTAATTTGCTAATTCAAAAAAATACTCGGATAATTATAATTTACATTTAGTTCTACATTTGTCGACAATCCCCTGCAGACTACTGACCTAACCGAGATTATTGGAAATTACCATTGCTCCTTAGTAATCACTATTTTTATCGTTATATATTGGAAATTCGTTAAGTGCCATAACTACTACGCAATGCTTTCCTCTTTCCAACAATGCAGGAGAGTTCTTCTTCCAACTGCATTTTATTTTCTTTAATTTTTTTAGCCTGCTTCGCCTTCTCAACTGAAAAGGTACTTTACGATTTGCGTAAAGTACCTTTTTCTATAATTTGTACAACTCGTTATAAAACGATTATACCTGATCAGAGAAGACTCAGTGTCCTTCAAAAATCTCGATTAAGCTCTTCACTGCCATAGTGGCAGATATGCGTCCTTCTATCACATCTTGCTCGATTATTGGCTTTTTTTGAATTACTTCGGGATGATTCATAAATAAGGTTTGTAAATATTCTTGAACCATTGACTGTACCCAGCTTAACATTTGTGTCCGACGTCGTCTTTCAAAAATTCCAGATTCTCCAGTTACAGTCTGAAACTTTTCAATCATCCGCCAAACATCTTCCACTCCTTCACCAGTATATGCTGAGCAAGTATGTCCTTTGGTAACCCATCCTTCTGTAGCGGGACGCAAGAAATGCAAGATGCGGTCATAGTCTACTTTCGCCATCAAAGCCTTCTGCTTGTTATCACCGTCTGCCTTATTGATTACAATGGCATCCGCTAATTCAATGACTCCTTTTTTCATACCTTGCAGTTCATCTCCCGCTCCAGTGATCATCAGCAAGAGGAAAAAATCAACCATAGAGCGAACTGTTACTTCGCTTTGCCCTACACCGACGGTTTCAATTAACAGTACATCATAGCCACCAGCTTCACATAGCAGAATCGTTTCCCGGCTTTTACGAGTTACCCCTCCTCACGTTCCGCTGGAAGGAGAAGGTCTGATGAAAGCTCTTGGGTCACGAGAGAGTTGTTCCATGCGAGTCTTATCTCCTAAAATACTGCCCTTCGTTACCGTACTGCTAGGGTCAACTGCCAGCACCGCTACTCTATGCCCTTTATTACACAATTGACACCCCAAAGCCTCAATAAAAGTACTTTTCCCGGCTCCCGGGACACCAGTAATCCCTACGCGGACGGATTTACCTGTATGAGGCAGCAATTGTTTTAATATTTCCTGGGCTAGCTCCATGTGAGCTGGCAAATTACTTTCAATGAGTGTGATCGCTCTGGACAGCATAACCCGATTGCCACTCAATACACCTTGAACATATTCATCTACGGAAGGCTGGCGGCGAACGGCACGAGGTTGAAAAGACATATCTGTTTTTTCCTGATTCTGCATACCATCATGCCGACTCTGAATTCCGCCCATAACTTCTGTAGTAAACGCTTCCCCTGCATTGGGTGGAATCCATTCCGGCTTCCACCGATCCTTCTTCTCTTCATAATTCATCTCATTTCACATCCTGTGAATAACGTCCTAACTCTTTTAATATTTTCTCTGCTGCTACCGGAATAATGGTTCCAGGCCCAAAAATGGCTGCGGCTCCATTTTCTCGCAAGAACTCGTAATCTTGAGCCGGGATAACCCCACCGATGACAACCATAATATCTTCTCGTCCAAGTTTCTTTAGCTCTTCAATGAGCTGTGGCAGCAACGTTTTATGTCCGGCGGCTAATGAACTCATGCCTACTACGTGAACATCATTATCGACCGCTTGCTGTGCGGTTTCTTCTGCGGTTTGGAACAAAGGTCCGATATCTACGTCAAATCCCATATCGGCGAAGGCAGTTGATATTACTTTTGCTCCTCGATCATGACCATCCTGTCCCATTTTGGCAATCATAATTCTTGGACGGCGGCCTTCGGTTTTCTCAAACTCATCAGCCATGCCCCTTACTTTATTGATCGTTTCTTCTTCGGCAAACTCACTGCTATACACCCCGGAAATCGAACGGATAATCGCTTTATGCCGCCCAGCAACGTGTTCAATGGCATCGGAGATTTCACCTAAACTCGCTCTGGCTCTTGTTGCTTCAATGGCCAGTGCCAATACATTTCCTTCTCCTGTTTCCATGGATTTGGTAATGGCTTCCAAAGAACGTCTAACCCTATCATTATCCCGATTGCTGCGCAGTTTTTCAAGACGTTGAATCTGTGACAAACGAACGGCAGTATTATCTACAGATAAGATATCTAATGGATCTTCTTTTTCTAGTCGATACCGATTTACACCGACAATGGTTTCCTTACCTGAATCAATATGTGCCTGCCGTCTGGCTGCAGCTTCTTCAATTCTCATTTTGGGAAGTCCAGTGTCAATTGCTTTGGACATACCACCTAATTTTTCAACTTCCTGAATGTGTCCCCATGCTCTTTTTACCAATTCATTTGTCAAGGCTTCTACATAATAGGAACCGCCCCATGGATCGAGAACTTTACAAACCATGGTTTCATCTTGAATATAAAGCTGCGTATTACGAGCGATTCGGGCAGAGAAGTCTGTAGGCAAAGCAATGGCCTCATCCAGTGCGTTGGTATGCAGTGACTGGGTATGCCCAAGAGCAGCCCCCATAGCTTCCATGCAAGTTCGTCCTACATTGTTAAAAGGATCTTGCTCTGTTAAGCTCCAGCCCGAAGTTTGAGAGTGAGTTCTAAGAGCCATGGATTTTGGATTCTTAGGATTAAATTGTTTAATGATTTTAGCCCACAGCAAGCGTCCTGCTCTCATTTTGGCAACTTCCATAAAATAATTTTTGCCAATTGCCCAGAAAAAAGATAGCCGAGGAGCGAAAGCATCTACATCCATTCCTGCCTTAATCCCTGTCTTAATGTATTCCAGACCATCAGCTAACGTATAGCCTAATTCAATGTCGGCAGTAGCTCCGGCTTCTTGCATATGGTAACCGGAAATGCTAATACTATTGAACTTCGGCATAAATTGTGAGGTATATGAAAAAATATCTGCAATGATGCGCATTGATGGCTCTGGCGGGTAGATATAGGTATTACGCACCATAAATTCTTTCAAGATATCATTTTGAATGGTACCTGTTAGTAACTCCTGTTTAACCCCCTGCTCTTCTGCTGCCACAATATAAAAAGCTAATATGGGCAGTACAGCACCATTCATTGTCATAGATACTGACATTTTATCCAAGGGAATCCCTGAAAATAAAATTTCCATATCTAAGATAGAGTCAACAGCAACACCGGCCTTTCCTACATCTCCCACAACCCGAGGGTGATCCGAATCATAGCCTCTATGTGTCGCCAAATCAAAAGCAATGGATAGTCCTTTTTGTCCGGCAGCCAAGTTTCTACGATAAAAAGCATTACTTTCTTCAGCGGTAGAAAAACCTGCATACTGACGCACTGTCCACGGTCTTAACACATACATATTGGCATAAGGTCCCCGCAAAAAAGGTGCAATTCCCGCTACATAAGGCAAATGATCGATTCCTTCAAGATCCGCTTTCGTATATAAAGGTTTCAGATTAATTTGCTCCATCGTCTTAAATTCTAATTCGTCTAGCAACTTACCACTATTACGTTCCACTTCTTTCTGCCAGGCAGATATATCGGAAGATTCAAAGTCTTTTCGGCAAGAAATCTTAGTAAAATCTGGTTTTATTAACATTACACAATACCTCTATCTTTCTGAAGTTTGGCAAGCATTTTATAACAATTGGCTCTAACATGGATAAAATCATCGACCCCAGCTTCCTTGTACACCGATTGTAAATCTTCTGGAGGTAAGCCTGCTAAAAATAAAGTAATCTGAGGATTACCTTCTTTTATGAGCTTACCCAAAGGTGGTACTAATTCTGGATAGGTAGCATCTGTTGAGCAAATCACAGCAATCGTTGCCCCTGATTCCAAAGTGGCTTTAGCAGCTTCTTCGACCGTAGCAAAGCCATTATTCTTCAACATCGTAAAAGCACCGACCTCTAAAAAACCACTGACGAAATCTGCTCGCGCTTTATGCTGAGGAATTTCTCCCATGTTAACAAGGAACACCTCTACATTCTTACCTGTTCTTTCGATATACGCTTCGGTACGCTGACGCATCTGCCTATATTGTTCATCAGCTGAATGAATATTCATAGGATTAATTGCTGTTACATTCTGATTTTTTCGAATTTCATTGCTAATATCTCCTAAAGTAGCTCCACTAAGGATCGCAGCAACGACTGTCTCTAAAATTTCTTTATCTCCAGTTGCTTTTAGAGATAACTGATCAACTTCTTTTAGTCTACTTTTATATTCTATATCATCAATGTCTAAACGATAGTCACTAATTTGGTTCTTACGCTGCTCTTTAAAAATATGAGCGTCAAAAACAGGAGCCTCTAGTGGTTTTTCCAGTAGATTTGGATACATATTCGTTCCTAAAATGACATCTTTACGCTTGGCCAGACCATCTGCCCTACTCTTAGCTGTAACTCCTACTTGTTCCTGAGGCAGATTTTTCCGTAAGGACTCCATAATCCCCCCGGCTGCTTCCACCTCTTGAAACAAAATCCAGGTTTTTTCGGCTACCTCACTGGTTAGCTTTTCGATATACCAAGATCCTCCTGCCGGATCAACTGGCTGCGTCAAGTTACATTCCTGCTGCAGCATGATTTGTGTATTACGCGCAATACGATGAGAAAAATCATCCGCTGGTCGCACGGCTTCATCAAAATAACCTACATGCAAACTATCCACACCGCCTACGATAGCAGAAAAGGCTTCTGTAGTGGTCCTAAGCATATTTACATAGGGATCATAGACACTCTTCGTGAAGGCAGAAGTTCTTGCATGCATGTACATTTTTTGTGCGTCTTGGCTTCCACCAAAGGCTTCAACAATCTGAGCCCACAACATACGTCCCGCTCTTAGTTTTGCAATTTCCATAAAGAAATTAGTACCTACCGAAAACGAAAAAACAATCTGTTTCGAAGCCACATCAATAGAAACGCCTCGCTGCTGCATGTTTTGCAAATATTCCACACCAGTGGCCAATACAAAAGCTAATTCCTGTACTGCATTTGCACCGCTATTATGATAAGGATGCCCTTGTACCAGTATCGTTCTTAATTCCTTTGTATTGTCATGGGCCCACTGAGCTGTCGCTGCCATTTCATCATAGTATGTATCCAACGAATGAGATAGTTCACCTACTGTAGCTAAATATCCAACTGGGTCTACACCAATACATCCTTTTAACTGATGATAGTCTCTGCCATTGGCTTTCATTAAAGCTACAAATAAACTGAGCAGCTGCATGCCAGAAGTACCAGCATAGATCAATAATGGATTTTTCTCTAAATTAAATCCATGAAAAGCCTGCTGTACATCATCTAAGGTCGATAAAGAGATACCTTTGCCTAAATGAGAATCATCAGCTTTGTCACCATCAATTCCATTCAAGGTTGCTTTGTCGACTACTACATGAATAGTCGTCCCACCTTTATTTAACTCATTCTGTAAAACCTCATGCATTTTCACAGCAAAAGGTTCTGCACATTCTTGACTGATCTCCCATGCTTTGTCCAAGTACCCCATAGCATTGGACCCTCGCACAAAAGGAAAGCTGCCAGGTAAAGATTCGCAATAAGCCAATCCTTCTAAATCTTCCATCCGATACATCGGCTGCAAATTAATGCCTTCATAAGTTTTAGTGATTAACTTTTTCTCCCAATTTGCTCCTTTTAGTGCTTTTTCTGATTCTGCCCGCCATTCTTCATAAGTGGGATAGGGAAACTCGGCAAAGAACCGTGCTGGCGGCTCTTCATGAACTGTTTTTTTATTCTCTACATCCTGATTTGACATACTTTCACCATCCATTTCATTGTCATTCTCTAGTATTACTAAAATATTAATTAAGGCTGGCTAATAATCCGCACTCGACCCACACCAAAACTAGAGCCAATCAGCGGTAGAAATCTACTTTCAATTATCGATCGGTACATTTCCTTCTTTGTAATGAGCAGTAGCATACCATTGCCTTTTTTTAGGCTAATCAAGGAATTTATATATTTTTCAAATTCTGCAGGCAACATCTGTTCTCTTAAATTATGCAATCCTGCCAATAGCTCCGGGGACTCTTTTGCAATTCGTTCTACCAAAGGTGTAAATGGTTCCCATTTCAGCGTATCCACCTATGTACCTCTACTTTCTTTTTTATATTCGTGGGAAAGCTCACGGATCATAACGTATTTCATCACCCCCTTTTCGAAATAAAAAGCTCTCAGCATAGGCCGAGAGCTTAAACGCAAGTATAGAACTAGTATTAATAAAGCCTGGCTATGTATACATAGCCAGGACGAAAAAAACGCGAATCTTGCGCGTAAATCCCCTCCCCATCTCTCGCAGGTCAATCGGTGATTGCTATATAGGCAGTTCTCCTGACTTTGAATCATTGCTTTCCCATACCTTCCCAGAACATAATTATTCCAGTGGCATAAAATTAATTGGGTTTGCTCCTCATTACAGTGGCGGGACCGCGCCGGAATTGAACCGGACTTCCCTATTAAGCCCCAAAGGGCACCTATACCATCTATATTAAATTCTTGATATGTTATAATATTCACTTTATAATATCTTTATAGAATTGTCAAGTTTTATGTATGTATACTTCAATTAGTCTTTTGGAGAATGGTTCTAAATTCATGTATAATAAGCAAAGAAATATCCTATTAAATTATAGAAATTGAGTGATTATACTATGATGCAACTGTGCCAAAAAGATAAAGATCGTATATTAGATGCGATAACCCGTGGTCATATTGATGCCGCTGATTTAAGTTTACCCAATTTGATTGATAGCATTGTCTTGACCATGAAGCTGAAAACAAGCCTTACAGATGTTTTCTTTGCTGTTAATGATGCAGAGTTACTCACCGAATTGGGCTGGAATGTATGGCACACGGAAAGAAAGTTAGAGGATGGTCTTTTCTCAGAGAATGTCATTCGTAGATTGCTTGCAAAATAT
>JBEQCC010000082.1:7547-8177 GCA_041639455.1 Pelosinus sp.
ATTGTTTTGGGAAGCATTCAGACACATGACCTGGCGTTGTGCCGGCAAATGGCATCAACATCCAAACCAAAAGCGCAAAACTAGATGTAGTCCCAAGATACGACAACTGCTTGATCCAATTTTAGGGCGAATATAGCAATTGGAAGACTTAGTTTTCAAAAGACTAATTGAAGTATGTGTAATAGAAACCTCTAATCCTAAAACTAAGAGCTCTTGCAAAAACTTGAGAAAGTTCTTTGCAAGAGCTCTATATCTGTCAAAAGCAATAGAATCATAAAGGACTGCTAATCACATCAATCAAAGTTCCATCCCGATATTCAACCACCGCAGCTATTTTACCACTCACTTGAATCGGATCAGGTTTTCCGGCAAATTCATAAGCAAGATCTCTTAATTCTTCAATATTCATGATAGGAAGATTGGCTGCCTTTAGGTTTTTAATTAACTCTTTACGCTGAGGATTAATCGCGACTCCCCGCTCCGTAACAATGATATCCACCGTTGCTCCAGGAGTACAAACCGTATGTACCTGATCCATCACCATCGGCAAACGACCGCGCAAAAGTGGTGCCACCACAATCGATAACGCCGCACCTGCAGCCGTATCTTGATGACCGCCGACAGCTCCCA
>JBEQCC010000083.1:0-937 GCA_041639455.1 Pelosinus sp.
AGTTGGAGGAGGCTCTGTTATTGACGGAACTAAGTTTATTGCAGCGGCTGTGCCTTATCTACAGGGCGACCCTTGGGAAATTGTTAGAGACTGGTTAGACGTAAAAAGTGCTCTACCTTTTGGTGTCGTATTGACGCTACCAGCTACTGGTTCGGAAATGAATGATGGTGCAGTGATTACTCGCAAAGAAATTCAGGCAAAACTTCCATTTATGAGCAAAGCAGTATTTCCACGCTTTTCAATATTAGACCCTATTTATACATATACATTGCCAACAAAGCAAATTAGTAACGGCGTGGTGGATTCTTTTATCCATGTAATGGAACAATATCTGACGTATCCTGCAGAAGGTAAAGTGCAGGATCGTTTCTCGGAGGGGTTATTGTTAACCCTGATTGAAGAAGGACCCAAGGCTTTACAAGAAAAGGAAAATTATGATGTTCGTGCCAATTTAATGTGGGTAGCTAGCTTGGCTTTAAATGGACTTATTGGTAGCGGAGTTCCCCAAGATTGGGCGACGCATATGATTGGTCATGAAATTACGGTGCTATATGGTTTGGATCATGCGCAGACACTTGCAATTGTGCTGCCATCCCTGCTCGAAGTTCTGAAAGAAGAAAAGCAGGCTAAATTATTACAATATGGCGAGCGGGTTTGGAATTTGTCTAAGGATATGCCTGTGGAAGAAAAAGCGACAGCAGCCATTGAGCGGACTCGAAACTTTTTTGAAACCATGGGAGTCAAGACTAGGCTGGCCGACTATGGCCTAGGGCAAGATGTAATTGAACCGATTGTTGCCAACTTAAAAGCACATGGAATGGTTGAACTTGGTGAGAAAGGTCTAGTAACCCCAGCTATAGTGCGTAGCATATTAAGCAAAAGTCTGTAAATAACTTTTCGCTGTATAGGTGTAGAATTTATTGCTATCGCTGAATTG
>JBEQCC010000083.1:947-8150 GCA_041639455.1 Pelosinus sp.
TAAAATATAAGTCATGCAAGGCAAAGGTGTTAAACACCCGTGCTTTGTGTGACTTATATTAAATAAAGCTGAATGGTCATATTATTAAAGGAGGACTTATTATGAGCGTATATGATTTTAAAGTAAAGCGAGCAAATGGAGACGTTATTTCATTAAAAAATTATGAGGGTAAAGTACTTATTGTCGTAAATACAGCCAGTAAATGTGGGTTTACTCCTCAATTTGCGGATTTAGAAAATTTGTATCGGGAATACGGGAACGCGGGTTTGGAAATAATGGGGTTTCCCTCCAATCAGTTTGCTGGACAGGAGCCCGGGAATGACCATGAGGTACAGAACTTTTGCCAAGTTAATTATGGTGTGAGCTTTCCCATTTTTGCAAAAGGTGATGTTCGAGGAGATGATAGCAATCCCCTGTTTACGTATCTGAGTGAAGCGATTCCTTTTACTGGCCTTGATGAGGCTACTCCTCAGGGCAAAGGGCTACAAGATTTTCTAAAGGAAAATTTCCCACAATATCTTGAAGGGAACGGAGTAAAATGGAATTTTACTAAGTTTTTAATTGACCGCAAGGGTAATGTGGTAAAGCGCTTTGAGTCACCTGTAAGTCCGGTAGATATGGTTGAAGATATTAAAAAAAATCTATAGGAATTAGGTGAGTCATAATGGAGAAACAGATAAAAAAACCGGATGTGTTAATTATTGGCGCAGGGCCTGCTGGTTTAACTGCTGGCATTTATGCAGCCAGGTTGAAACTTGACACATTAATTTTAGAAGATGAGTTAGTGGGAGGACAAATACGGGATGCCTCTCTGATACAAAATTATCCTGGATTCAAGCGTATTAGTGGTAGTGAACTGATAGAGCGTATGCGAGAGCAGAGTGTAGTTGCCGGAGCGAAATTAGATGAATTTGATCGTGTACTCTTAGCAACATTGACAAGAGCAGAAAAGAAAATTGAGACAGAAGGGTTTATCTACTACCCAAAGACTCTGATTATTGCAGCTGGAATGAAACAAAAAGAGTTGCCTATACGTGAAGAAAAGCAGTTTCATGGTAATGGCATTCATTACTGTGAAATTTGTGACGGTCACCTCTATGAAGGTAAGGAAATTGCCGTAGTAGGAGGGGGCAGTGCAGCAGTGGGGGCAGCCATATCACTGACTAAATATGCAAGCCGAGTTACTTTAATTCATCGGTCAGGTGCTTTACGAGCCGACAAAAAAAGTCAAGAAGAATTATTTAGTAATCCTAAAATTAAAGTAATGTGGAATACTAAAATTATGGGTGCATTTGGCGATCAGCAACTACAGACCCTGCTTATACAGGAGGAAGCTGGTCAGGACAAGCGAGAAATGAAAATGGATGGCGTGTTTGTATATATTGGCTCCTTACCGCGAACCGAAATGTATGCACAGGATTTAGAACTAGATAATTATGGGAATATTGTTGCCGGGGAAAGTTGTGAAACCAATATTCCTGGGGTTTTTGCCGCTGGTGATGTGCGGACCAAAAAAATTCGCCAATTGACTACGGCAGTTAATGATGGGACCGTAGCGGCGTTAATGGCGGAACGATATATTTTAGAATTGCGTAGGAGGGATGTATATGATAAAGGTGTACTCAATTTCTGATTGCTCTTGGTGCAAAAAAGCAAAAAGCTATTTAGAGCAAAAAGGAGTCAACTATGAAGAAATTAATGTAGAGCACGATGCGGAAGGTCTGAAGGAATTAGTGTCACTTTCCGGTCAACAGAGTGTGCCAGTAGTGAACATTGATGGCAAGATTGTCATTGGTTTTGATCGGAATAAAATAGACGAATATTTACAATGGCATTTGTCGCAATCTTAATCCAATTTATTGAGAACAAATAAAAAAATATTATTAGGGGGCAATATAATGGAAGCAATTTTTAACAGAAGAAGTATACGGAAATATGAGGAAAAACCAGTTGAAAAAGAAAAAATCGAAAAACTTTTAAGAGCTGCCATGCAAGCGCCATCAGCAGCAAACCAACAACCATGGGAATTTATAGTTGTTGAAGATAAAACAGGGTTAAAAAAACTGTCAGAAACAAGTCCTTATGCAGCGATGGTTGCAAATTCCGCAGTTACATTTGTATTGCTATCAAGAAAAGAAGGAATACCAATTCCAGAAATTACAGATCAAGATATGGGGGCTGCTGCAGAAAATATTCTTTTGGAAGCAGTACACTTAGGGCTTGGGGCAGTTTGGATTGGAATTGCACCTGTTGAAGAAAAAATGAATGCTGTAAAAGATATGTTTAGTTTGCCAGACAGTATTGAGGCATTTGCACTCATAGCAGTAGGCTATCCAGATGGTCAAAAAAATGTATTTATCGATCGATTTGATAAAACAAGAGTTCATTACGAAAATTGGAAGTAAAGGGTTAATGATTACGACTCCTTTCCTTTAACAAGGAGGGAGTCGTAAATCTACTAAAAAGCAAAACAAATTGGGAATAATGGCAAGAAAATAGGAGTAATGAGTGATATGGTGTGTGTCATTAATTTTCAGTCAAAGTATCCAATAATAAAGATAGGGAGTGACCTTACATGATAAAAGTTGTAGCAAAATTTTTTTCAAAAGAAAAGAAAATTGATAGAGTCATAGAATTAGCTAGGGAATTGGTCGAAAAAACAGTGCTAGAAGAAGGCTGTATCAAGTACGAGATGTACCAGGATAAAAAAGATCCTAAAATCTTACTAATGCTTGAAGAATGGGAAAGTATAGAATTTTTAAATAGGCATATGTCCTCGGAGCATTTTACAAAAATTGTTCCACAACTTAGTGAATATATGGACAAAGAACCGGAAATCAGTGTTTGTAAAAAAATACTGTAAAACCTTGTAAAGTGATACGAAGAAAAGAGTGTGATTTGTAAATGTTAAAAAAAATATTTTCTCCGATAAAAATAGGAACACTAGAAGTTGCCAATCGCCTTGTTGTTCCTGCTATGGTGGTTAATTACTGTAATGAAGACGGAACGGCAACAGAAAAGTTTATCGCCTATCATGAAGCCAAGGCTAAAGGTGGATGGGGAACTATTATCACAGAAGACTATGCTGTGGACCAAAAAGGGAAGGGCTTTACAAATATTCCTGGTCTTTGGGATGATAGCCAAATACCCGGACATACCCAGCTTACAAAACGTGTGCATCAATATGATAGTAAAATAGTGGCTCAAATTTATCATGCCGGAAGACAAACGAATCACTTGGTTATCAATGATCAGCCCGTTGCCCCCTCACCAATTCCATGTCCTGTTAACCAAGAGATTCCACATGAACTTACTGTGACAGAAATTCAACAATTGGTGAAAAGTTTTGGCGATTGTGCTCGTAGAGTGCAAAGTGCAGGTTTTGATGGTGTCGAGATCCATGGTGGACATGGATACTTAATAGCACAATTTATGTCACCATATTCCAATAAGCGAACTGACGAATATGGCGGAAACATTTACAACAGAATGCGATTTCCGCTAGAAATACTAGCGGATATCAAAAAGAAGGTTGGCAACGATTTCCCAATTTTCTTCAGGATATCGGGGGATGAACTTGTCCCAGGTGGAAGAACCATTGAAGATACAAAAGCAATTGCGATATTGCTTGAAGATGCTGGTGTAAATGTATTACATATATCTGCCGGAGCCTATGGAGCTATGCACGGAATTATTCCACCTGCTGCATTGGCCCATGGCTGGATTACAGATTTAGCGGCAGAAGTGAAAAAAGTTGTCGATATTCCCGTAATCACTGTTGGCAGAATCAATGATCCACTCTTAGCGGAATCCATAGTAAGAAGTGGGAAAGCAGATCTTGTTTCAATGGGGAGAGCATCATTAGCAGACCCGAATATGCCCCAAAAAGCCTTAGAAGGTAAGTTTGATGAGATCATTCAATGTATAGGATGTTTACAAGGGTGTGTTGCTAAGATTGTTGAAGGGAAAGCAGCTCAATGTATTTTGAATCCTACTTTGGGAAGAGAGTGGGAAATAACAATTAAGCCAGCTGAACATAAAAAGAAAATATTGATTGCTGGTGGTGGTCCTGCTGGACTAGAAGCTGCAATCCTAGCCTCACAAAGAGGACATGAAGTTCATGTATTTGAAAAAAGTGATAAGTTGGGTGGGCAATTCTATCTCGCAAGCATTCCGCCATCAAAAGGAGAAATTGCAGGTTTCATAGCTTGGCAAATCAAGCAACTAAAAAAATTCAATGTAAATATTCATTTAAACCATGAGTTGACTAAAGAAGTAGTGGATTTAGAAAAACCCGATACAGTAATTGTGGCTACAGGAAGCCGGCCAATTGCAATAACTATACCTGGGATGGAGAACTACCATACAGTAACTGCTCAGGACGTATTAATGGGCACTGTTACGACCGGTGCCAGGGTGGCGATCATTGGCGGGGGTTTAGTAGGAACAGAAACGGCAAACCACTTAGCTAATCATGGAAAGAATGTAACAATAATCGAAATGATGCCAGAGATAGCTGTTGATGAACCATTTAGTGTACGAGAATTTTTACTAAAAGATTTAGCTGATAAAGGTGTTAGAATACTAACTAACTTCAGAGTTCAAAAGATTACTGCAGAAGGGTTAATTGGCACAAAGTTTGACTGCGAAGAAAATTTAGGGAAATTTGATACCATAGTACTTGCTGTAGGTGTGAAGGCTGTTAATGAATTAACCAATGAGTTAGTGGGGAAAGTGCATGAAATAATTACGATAGGTGACGCAGTGACGGCAAGAAATGCATTAGAAGCGATACATGAAGGCTTTAACATAGGCATTGCAATTTAGCTGATAAAGGGATGCAGTAGCAGACGATGAAAGAAGCTTATTTGCTTGTAATATTTGCAATGAATAGTAGGAACTATTGAAAAAATGATGACGACACAAAAAAATAAAACCCAGTAAGAATCTTTAGGACGCAACTTGGTTATTGTTACTATGTATAAGTAGGGTATGGTCTGTGAACAATAGCAAAAGGTTGTTGACATTGGATTGTCAACAACCTTTTAGTAGTTTTAATGGTACAGCCGTCTACTATTTTTGTTGTAGGAGAAAGGAGCTAATATGTTACATGAATTTGGCAATATTAGTTTATTGCTATTAGTAGCCTTGCTATTTCCATTTATGTCACTGGGAGCAGCTTTTGTCATTCGGCCTCGGAATTTGCCCCCGAGTGCTGGAAAAAATTTGCCATATGAGTGTGGTGTAGACAGTGTAGGTACAAGCTGGATACAATTTAGAATTAGTTATTTTTTATATGCTTTGGTATTTATTCTTTTTGATATTGAAACAGTCTTTTTGTATCCTTGGGCAATTAAGTACCAACAGTTAGGAACGTTTGCGCTTGTTGAAATGTTTATATTTATTACTATTTTAGTGTTAGGCTTTGCCTATGCGTGGAAGAAAGGAGCCTTAGAATGGGAGTAAATGATCTATCAGTAGAAGGAAAGTATGATGATGAAGTATTGAATAAAAACTTCATTTTAACTAGTATTGATAATGTTTTAGGTTGGGCAAGAAGTAATTCACTATGGCCCCTATCCTCCGGGCTAGCGTGTTGCTCCATGGAAATGATGGCTGCTGCCGCTGCTCGATTTGATCTGTCTAGGTTTGGTTATGAAGTATTTCGACCTTCCCCACGGCAAGCTGATTTATTGATTGTAGCAGGGACGTTAACCTGGAAGATGGCAGAACCACTTAAAAGATTATATGAACAAATGCCAGAACCTAAGTACGTAATTGCTATGGGAAGTTGTGCCAGTGCAGGAGGTCCTTTTGCGGATTCTTATTCTGTAGTCCCTGGCGTTGGTGAGATTTTGCCTGTTGATGTATACATTCCAGGATGTCCGCCACGTCCGGAAGCTTTGATTCATGGCATGTTGGAGCTTAAACGCAAAATTCAAAATTCCAAGCTGGGAGGATGAGGAAGCATGAGTAAGCAAATGTTGAGTAGTGAACTGATGGTAGGTTTACAGGAAAAATACTTGCAGGATGTCGCAATGATTGGCGATGGTTTTCAGCAAGCCTTGCTTGTTAACTCCCAATGCTTGTTGCCAGTTATGAATACAGTTAAGAAAGATTTTCTTTATCAATTTGATATGTTGAGCAATCTAACGGCGGTGGATTATGTAGAATATTTTGAAGTTGTTTATCATTTATATTCTTTGTCATTGGGTCAAGCATTAACGGTAAAAAGTCGCTGCAGCAAGGTGGATCCTCAATTATCTTCTGTGATCGGATGTTGGCCTTCTGCTGAGTTTCAAGAGAGAGAAGTGTATGATTTGCTGGGGATTCACTTTGTTGGTCATCCAGATTTGCGACGTATCTTAATGCCAGAGGATTTTCCGTATCATCCCTTGCGTAAGGATTATACTTTTACACCACGAAAAGAAAAGGGGTGATAGAATTATGGCAAAAACAGAAACTTACATCTTAAATATGGGACCACAACATCCTAGCACACATGGCGTGCTACAAGTGGTGTTGGAATTAGATGGCGAGAGAGTAGTTAAAGCAGTACCACATATGGGGTATTTACATAGGGGTATTGAAAAGTTAGCCGAGAGTCGTACTTATAAACAATTTATTCCTTACACGGATCGGTTAGATTACGCTGCGGCAATGGGGAATAATTTAGGATATTGTCAAACAGTAGAAAAAATCATGGATATTAAAGTACCAGAACGTGCCGAGTATTTGCGTATTATTATGGTGGAATTAAATCGCATTGCTAGTCATCTACTGTTTATGAGTTCCTTGGCGATTGATCTTGGTGGGACAACAGGTATGATCTATGGTTTTCGTGATCGTGAGCATATTTTGGATTTATTTGATATGGTATGTGGTGCTAGGTTAACATATAATTATATTCGGTTTGGTGGTGTGATGGCTGACGTGCCACTGGAATTTATACCGGCGGTACAAAAATTTTTGGACAATTTCCCTGGCATGTTAGAAGAATATCACGGACTATTGACCGGCAATGAGATTTTACAACACAGGTTGAAAGGTAGCGCTATTATTGGCCGGCAACAAGCTCTAGAAATTGGATTAACAGGTCCAAGTTTGCGGGCATCTGGAGTTGCCTATGACATTCGGAAAATTGAGCCATATGGAATTTATGAACGTTTTAACTTTACAGTACCTGTAGGGAGAAGTGGTGAT
>JBEQCC010000084.1:0-8145 GCA_041639455.1 Pelosinus sp.
ATTCTTAATTTGGCGGCCATACTTTTTCAGCACGGGGCTGGTCAGCTCAATATGAATTCCTTTATCTGCTGAGATAGGCGTAAGGATGATTAAAATGTCATTTGACTCAACTGTGCCAGCTTGACTTGGCTGAATAATTTGTAACATACAATACCTCCAACGCATTTTCAAAAAGATGATTCATTGTTGTTATCTTCAGAATATTTCCATTTCAATTGAATTGTACTATAATAAACTCAATAAATAAAATATCGATATTTTATAAAATCCATAAAATATTTTTATGGCTAATTGAAGTGAGGAAATACAATGGATGATAAGGATTGCATCATTTTAAAAATTATCTCTGAAGAAAAAAATATAACTAAAGCTGCTGAACGCCTGTATATTTCTCAGCCAGCTCTTAGTTATCGCCTAAAGAATCTTGAAAAAGAATTTAAAGCTCAAATTGTTGTACGCAATACTACAGGGATCTCCTTTACCCCTCAAGGGGAAGAATTACTGACCTATGCCTTAGAGACACTCACCAAATTGACAACCATTCGAGAGCGCATCCATAATATGAAGAATTCAGTACAAGGCTCTTTACGCATTGGGACATCTTCTGTTTTTGCCCATTGTGAACTTCCTTCCATACTCAAAGGTTTCCTTACTCTCTATCCCAATGTCGAGATATCAGTAAAAACAGGCTTAAGTTCTAAGATGTATACATTACTGCAAAAAGAAGAAACGACGATTGCCATTTTACGGGGCGACCGTTTCTGGCCGGAAGAAAAATACATGCTGAGTGAAGAACCACTTTGCCTTGCTTCCTGCCACCCAGTTGACTTTAAGGATTTACCCTATCTACCTCGTATTAATTATGGAACAGATTCTGCGCTAAAAGATATGGTTCATAATTGGTGGCGTGAATCATATCTTTGTCCATCAAAAATAACGATGGAAGTTGATAGTATGGATACCTGCCGACAAATGGTCCTCCACGACCTGGGATGGGCGATCTTGCCAGCTATCGGCTTAAAAGAACAGCCCTCACTTTTTACACGAGAATTATACTGGCGTGATAATACCCCTGTTCTACGAAGAACATGGATGTTATGTCGCACTTCATCTCTAAACCTTTCTGCAGTTCAAGCTTTCGTCGACTATATAAAAGATTGCTATCACTTAAACAATTCGATCCATCTGCCTTCCCATAAAATAATTCATCCCTCATTGTCAGATTTGCAATTATAACTTTATTACACTCCAAAACCTTCCTGCTAGATATGCATTGCAGACTAAAGCAAAAAGAATTACAATAATGACTAATGAATTACTTTTTACAACAGGGGGTAGATATATGGATTATAGCTTTTGGAGTACTGCCACATATTATTATCAGCTAATCGAAACTGCTTTTAGTTATGCGTATGGATATCGTTTAGGAGCATCAGTAGCCATTTTTTTATTTTTTTGGTTATTTAGAAATAAATTTACAAAATACATTCTTTATTTGCTAGTAAAAATTTGCAACATAAAAGCAACTGCAAATGAATATTTAATAACTGCACTTAGGAGCCCTTTAGTAAATACAATCGTCGCATTAGGAACCTATCTGGCGTTACGAAATGTTTTTCCTCTTACCTATGAGCATTTATTGGATCAACTGTTACGTTCTTTCATTGTTCTCTTTATGGCCCATGGCATACATACGTTAGTGAAGCTTTATGGAAACAATGTGGAAGAATTAGGTAATCTTCTTGATATCAACGTTGATAAGATCTTGATTCCATTCTTCTCAAAAATGATCCGCTTTCTAGTCCTGGCACTTGCCTTTGTAACAATCTGTAGTAATTGGGGATACGACATTAATGGTTTTATCGCAGGTCTCGGTTTAGGCGGACTTGCGTTTGCATTGGCGGCTAAAGATCTGCTAGCCAATATATTTTCAGGAATGATGATTATAGCAGATCGCCCCTTTAGCATTGGCGACTGGATAAAAACAAGCGATTTGGAAGGAACTATAGAAGATATCAATTTTCGAAGCACCAAAATTAGAACCTTCGAGCATGCTTTAGTAACAGTGCCAAATTCAAATTTGATCAATGCTCCTATTATTAATTTTACCAAACGGGAAATGCGCAGGATTACCTTCAACCTTGGAGTAACATCCGATACTCCAAGTCATGCCCTCAAAAAGTGTATTGAAAAAATTCAGCACATGCTTGTACAGCATCCTTCCATTGATAATAAGACGATTTTTGTAAAGTTTGATTCATTTGGTGAAAGCGGCTTATATATCTTTATATACTTCTTCACAAAAACTACCATCTGGGAAGAATATTTAAATATCAAACAAGATGTAAACTTTCAAATCCTGAAAATACTAGAAGAAGAAAATGTAAGCATTGCCTTCCCCAGAACAAGTCACTATTTCGAAACACCTCTTCAAATCGTAAATCCTGCTCAATCTTTTTTGACAAAAGAGTAAAATAAAAAGATCGCTGCTGTATGGCCAGAATAGTCCAAACAGGTACAGCGATCTTTTTATCTTTATTTACTTAAAGCGTGTTTTAGACGCATTTTGTCACTGCATACCGGGCAAATATCATGGGTTAATTCAGCTTCCGAATTTTTCATAAGATACTCTTCTAATCCCATCCACTCACCTCTTTCATCATGAATACGATGGCATACTGAGCAAATAGGGATTAACCCTTGCAGTTGAGTAATGAGGGAAACATCCTCGGCAATCACAATTACCATAGTCCTCTTTTCGTATTGGATAGGAGAAGCTGTCACTAAAAGGGTCATTACTTTAACTTGGCCTTGATGAAAAACATGAAAGGTGCCTTTATTCCGAGAAACCACTTTACCACTCAAGGCTTCGAGCACGCTTTTTCGTAAAATACATTTCTGACAAGCAATACATTCCCCACATCCTTGGGGAGTATTCGCATTAATGCATTTTAGTATATCTCCACACTTTTGCAAATAGGCTTCTTTATTTGAAATATTAAAAATGTTTTGGGCAGCCTCATTGATAACCTCTATTTTTGCTGCATCGTTGACTATCATTAGAGCTAGCGGCAGAGTTTTTAAGAGAAAAGCTGCAAAGTCACTATCTAGCTCATTCCATTGATATCCCGTTCCTTGCATGATCTTACCCCACCTTCTTCTACAGAATTATACTCAATTCTCCTCTATAACCTATGATTATTTTTCTTATCCATTAGTTCGACATATCCTTTCTACTACCTTCTTCCATAAAGTAAGGCCACCTATCTATCTCTATTTACAATTATTCTCTTGCATAATTATCCAGCATATTGATATATTTAATATATCATCCTATAAGAAAGAAATAATACCACTTTCTTATCATAATACAGGGGAGGACGGTTTCATGAAATCTTGGCACCAATTGCCGATTGAGCAAATCATTACAGATTTACATACTGATATTCATAATGGGCTGCTTCCTGAAGAAGTAACCCTAAGACAGAAACAATATGGTTTTAATGAACTAGCTGAAAAAGATAAAGAATCACTTCTTCGTAAATTTTTCAATCAGTTTAAAGACTTCCTAGTCCTAATTCTATTAGCAGCTAGTATCATTTCCGTTCTTATCGGTGAAATCACTGACGCTTTTGTCATTATTGCCATTGTCATTCTAAATGCTTCCCTAGGCGTCTTTCAGGAAGCCAAAGCTGAAAAAGCATTGGAAGCGTTAAAAAGAATGTCCGCTCCATCTTCCAAAACAATACGAGCTGGCAACCTCGTAATGATACCATCTCGTGAATTGATTCCCGGTGATGTTGTCATCTTGGAAGCAGGAGATTACATACCCGCTGACATACGTATTGTTGAAACGGCAAACTTAAAAGTGGAAGAAGCTTCTCTGACTGGCGAATCAGCCGCAGTAGAAAAAGACCATATAACTCTTGAAAAAGATGCACCTCTTGGTGATCGCCACAATATCGGTTTCATGAGTACTATCGTTACCTATGGACGAGGTAAAGGAATTGTCGTAACAACAGGTATGGAAACGGAGATTGGTAAAATCGCTGCTATGATCCAATCCCTGGAAGAAGACAGCACACCATTACAAAAAAAGCTTAAAGGCTTTGGTAAGCTCTTAGGAGGACTGGGTCTAGCCATATGCACTGTGGTCTTCTTTGTCGGTATTTATAATGGCTATCGAATCGGCAGTTTAGATTTTCAACTTGTACAATCCATGCTGATGATTTCGATCAGCCTTGCAGTGGCAGCGATCCCAGAAGGCTTGCCTACCGTAGTAACAATTGTACTGGCATTGGGCATGCAGCGCATGGCAAAAAAGAACGCAATCGTCAAAAAGCTCCATGCCGTGGAAACTCTTGGCAGTACAACGATTATTTGTTCCGATAAAACGGGTACATTAACCCAGAACCAAATGACAGTGGTAAAAGTCACCCTTGGTAAAAAATCCTTTGAAATCACTGGCGAGGGCTATAAACCTGAAGGAGATTTTCTAATAGAAGGAACCAAAACAGGCATTGATACAGAAAAGGATCTTGATCTGCTTTTATTAGGCGCTGCACTTTGTAACGATGCACAGTTAAAAGAACCATCAGACACCCAGAATTGGACCATCATCGGTGATCCTACGGAAGGAGCATTGCTGACTGTTGCTGCGAAAGGTGGAAAAGTTAAGGACCAATTTAAAACCTATCTCCGTACCGCAGAAATTCCCTTTGATTCTGCACGAAAAATGATGACGACTTTTCATAAGATGACAAATCACCAAACCATCGCTTTCACGAAAGGAGCCCCTGATATTCTGCTCAGGAACTGCACCAATATTCTATTTGATGGTATTGCCCGCCCGATGACAGAAGAAGATACTCAACTCATTCAAGAAGGAAACCAGAATATGAGTTCCCAAGCGTTGCGTGTACTGGCAGTCGCTTATCGTGAGTTTGATCAGGTTCCAGATAGCCTCGATCCATCTTCTATTGAACAAGAGATGACCTTCATCGGTTTATTAGGTATGATTGATCCGGCACGTCCGGAAGCAAAAGAAGCAGTGAATCTTTGTCTTTCCGCTGGGATTCGCCCGATTATGATTACAGGAGACCATCCGGGAACAGCGTTGGCGATCGCCAAAGATTTAGGAATCGCCACCAATGAACAACAGGTGCTGACTGGTCAAGACGTAAATCGCCTTTCGAAAGAGCAATTACAAAAATCGGTAAAAGACGTAACTGTTTTTGCCAGAGTCTCTCCTGAAAATAAAATGTCGATCATTGACGCACTGCGGACAAATGGAGAAATCGTAGCCATGACTGGTGATGGCGTAAATGATGCCCCAGCCCTAAAAAAGGCTCACATTGGCATCGCCATGGGTATCACCGGCACCGATGTAACAAAAGAAGCAGCCGACATGATTGTCTCCGATGACAACTTCGCCACCATAGTTACGGCAATTGAAGAAGGCAGAGTCATCTTTGCCAATATAAAAAAGTTTATTTTTTTCCTCCTATCCTGCAATGCTTCCGAAGTACTGGTCATTTTCCTGGCTATGTTAATGGGCTGGCCGATCCCCTTATTGCCGATACAGCTTCTATGGATCAATCTAGTAACGGATGCATTTCCTGCTCTTGCTTTAGGAGTTGAGAAGAAAGAACCCAATATCATGGAGACGCCACCCCGTGCTCCAGATGAACCCCTGCTGAGCAAAAATATGCTCACCATGATTGCTGTACAAAGTATCGTAATGGCCGCTACCGTTCTAGTTGCCTTTCAATACGGCTTACATACCTATAATAATGATCTTGCAGTAGGTCGAACCTTCGCCTTCGTAACACTTATCTTAAGCCAAATCATTTGTGCCTATTCTGCCAGATCAGAGCATTATTCCACATTCAAGTTAGGCTTCTTCAGCAATACCTATCTCAATATGGGTGCAGGCCTATCGTTCCTCCTATTATTGCTATCTATCTATGGTCCTCTCCACCTTATTTTCAAAACCATTGAACCCGGCACTACCGAATTGTTCGCATTCATCCTCTTTGCCCCGATTCCCTTTATCGCCACTGAAATCTGCAAGTTTGCTTTGAATATGAGGAAACAGAAACATCCTTTAAATGATTAAAAACATTTCTTCGCATCTTTGCGGTTCATTGTTTTTTAAGCTTATGCCAATTAGCGTCTTATCTGAATGGGTTACTTTTACCTCCCATCTCAGACACGAAATTTGCTGACAGCCTCTTGTAGATCCATCGCTAAATTTGCTAGACTCTGGCTGGAAGAAGCAATTTCTTCCATGGAAGCGGACTGTTCTTCGGTAGCCGCAGATACCATCTGAGCCTCCGCTGTCGTTTTCTTACTCAAATTGTCGATCCGATTCACAGATCCTACAATTTGTTGACTGCCAACCGCCATTTGATCAATGGTTAAGGAAACGCCTTTTACCTGTTCAGATACATGATTTACCAGAACTACAATTTCCTGAAATGCTAGTCCAGCTGCATTCACGACTTCTGCTCCCAATTTGACTTCTCGAGTACCATCGTCCATTGCCAATACCGCTTTATCTGTTCCCCCTTGAATTTCGCTGATCAAGGAGGCAATCTGTTTCGTTGCTTCCTGAGACTGTTCAGCTAATTTGCGAACCTCTTCTGCCACTACTGCAAAACCACGCCCTTGTTCGCCTGCACGCGCAGCCTCAATCGCCGCATTCAGAGCCAATAAATTAGTCTGTCCTGCAATACCTGAGATAGTAGCAACAATCTGACCAATTTCCTTAGAGCGCTCACCGAGTTCTGCTACTGCTTTGGCAGAAGTATTGACCGTTTCCTCAATTTGTATCATTTGATTGACTGCTTTATTCACGGACTGATTACCTTTGCTGGCCTTACTAGCAGCCTGTGTAGATTGTTCGGCTACGTCATTAGTAGTAGCCGCAACCTGCTGGATACTTACTGACATTTGTTCCACAACTACAGAAGCTTCATTCGCTACAGACAATTGTTCCTCTGCACCTGTTGCTACATCGGTGATTGAAATTGCAACCTGAGTAGCTGCCTGAGCAGATTGATCAGCACTGGCTGTTAATTCTTCACTGGAAGCAGCCAATTGCTCGGATTGAGAATGCACTTTTCCGATAAGATCTCGCAGATTTACTCTCATATCCCGGAAGCCTTTTGCCAGTTGACCAATTTCATCTTCAGAAAAGACTTTAGTCTCACGTTCTCGCAAGTCTCCTTGAGCCAATAGCAGACATTCATCACGAATCAGTAAAATGGGTTTCACAAACTGCTTGGCGAAGACTATAATAGCAATTACTGCGATAATTAGACATGCTGCAGAAATCATCATCATTGTCCGTGCCAAACTATCTACATCGCGGGTTGCTTCTACCTCAGGTGCAGCTACTATTACAACCCAGCGTTGATCACCAGGCAAATTAATGGGTGTGGCAATGGCAACTCGTTCTACACCATCAACAAAACTATACACTCCTCTAGCCTGCTTCCCCTCTAGGGCTGCTTGCTTAAACAAATTAGTCAAACGTACGTCGAGCTCGCTTTTGGGTAACCTAAGTTCTGGATTGATCTTCTTATCAAGAAGATTAAGCTTCCCTATCAGATCTGGTTGTTTTGGATGGGCTATAATGATTCCTGAATCATCAGACACTTGACCATAACCTGTATCTAAAAACTTCAAATCGCTAATCATATTAGTCATTCTTTCCATAGAGAAAGTTCCAGTAAGTACTCCTGTCAACTGACCATTATTTATAACAGGTACAGCCAGCACAACAGACAACTTTCCCGTAACTTTAGAAACCAGCGGATTTGAGATAACAGCTTTCTTGGTGACTAGAACTTTCTTGAAATATTCTCGTTCACCGTAAGAATCGGTTTGTCCTGTATTGGCAATCCCTGAACCATCGGAGGAAATGAATGTAACAGCATCGAAAATGCCAACTCTTTTCTGCATCTCTGCCAGAGCTTCGCTGATCTGAACCTTGTCTGTACCTGTACGAATGCGCTGAATGCTAGCTAAATCTTCTAGTTGAGTTAGCATCTTTTCCGTATCCGCCTGTACCCGATTGCTATAGTCGGTCCCTACTGCCCTACCCATTTCATCAATACTTTTGGTCAGAGACTAGATCGG
>JBEQCC010000085.1:0-8143 GCA_041639455.1 Pelosinus sp.
ATTTGCCAGACCAACATTAGATATTCCAATTGACAGTAGCAATGCTAAGATTAGTATATATACCTTATTTCGCACCCTTACTTCCTCCCTTTTGCGTAGCCGCCCCTAAACGCAGAACGATCTGACCTTCATTATTTTCAAGAATCACAGAATCTTCATTCGTTGCTATCAATTGATATGAACCAATAAACGCATTCTTCTGATAAGCCTTACTGTTATTCGCAGATCGAATAACAGCTAACCGATTATCTGGAGTACCAATAAGACCAGTTAGTTTTAAAATTTCTTTTTCCTGCTTTATTGAATTTTTCTCAATTCCTACTAAATTTCCGCTGCTTTGACTAGTTGGTGATATAGTATCTTTTTGCTCCTTAATCTCAGGTACTATGGCAAAGGGATTGCGCATAGTTTGCTCTTTTTGAGGCACGAATGGCATAACAATCGAATTGGTAGGAACTTTGACTGGAACCGCAGCTTTTTTAATAGGAACCGTTGGAGTAACGATTACTTGCTCTGAGGGAATAACATAAAATAATAAATAAATAATTATAATTCCACTGCCTAAAAGTATCATCAAACGTTCCCTTTTTGTCATCTTTTTTAAAGAACTTGGTATTTCCATGATCCTTCACCACCTAACATCTTATAAAAAAATCAAAACTAAATTTAAACATTTATGGTCAAAAAAAAACAACCGATTAATAAGGATATTTCCTTAAAAGTCGGTTGCACTACTTGCTCAGCTAATGTTAAAGTGCCCATATAAAACATTGGCTTCATAGCGTCCATTTAATTACAATATTAGATAATAACTCTTTTCATTGTTAAAATTCTCCTTAATTTCCAATTATCCTGCATGATTTTTAATATTTATATATTTTTTTGCAAATTTAACAAATATTAATCATACAATGGTTTACTAGCTAGTACATTTAATATTTTTACAAAAAGCAATACTTACAGATATTCTGTTAATGCATCAGACATAATTTGTCGGGGGCCTTGTTCACCTGTCCAAAGTTCAAAAGCTAAGGCACCTTGTTCAATTAGCATTCCCAAACCATTTATAGCTATATGACCGCGTTTTTCAGCTGAAAGTAACAGTTGGGTCTTGGATGGATTATAGATTAAATCGCAAATAGCAGCCGCTGAATTTAAGGTTTCCCAAGATATAGGTAGCGCTTTTGTATCATGAACGGACGTACCAATTGGAGTACTATTTATCAGAATATCACATTCTTGCAACAAATTTTGAAAACTGGAATCTTCCCAATCATAAGCTTGTATATCTACATTTGCTGAGAAGAGCTTTACGAATTGCTGCGCTTTTTCAAGTTTTCTTGCACCAATTATAATTTTTTTTATCCCATGTTGAAAAAGACCACATGCGACGGCTCTCGCAGCCCCGCCAGCTCCTAGTATGATCGCTGTTTGTTCAGTAATTTTAATACCATTTGAGCGTATTGATTGGACAAACCCTTGAGCATCTGTATTATGTCCAATCAATTTACCGTCTTTTATTACAACTGTATTTACAGCCCCAACCAACTGGGCACTAAAATCAATTTCATCAAGATAAGACATTATCTCTACCTTATGAGGTATGGTAACATTTACACCCGTAAATTCCATAGCTTTTAAACCTGCAACAGCCTGAGCTAAATTTTCCGGCTGAACAGGCAGTGGAATATATACATAATCAAGATGAAGGGCTTCAAAAGCTGCATTATGCATTATAGGTGATAAGGAATGTCCCAGGGGCCATCCTAATATGCCTATTTTTTTGGTTTTGCTCGTAATCATTGTACTAGCTCCATTCAATAATTATTTTTTTTTATCATCACGCTATTACTTATAAGTCCTTTAGCCTTTAAAACCCGTACAGCTAATCGTTCCAAGCGCCGGGTAATTTTAGTACCAATAAATTCCTGTGAACTTAATGGACGAACCCAAATCGTGACTAAACCAACACGATTACCACCAAGTATGTCTGTAAATAATTGGTCACCGATTACCGCTACCTGATCCTGAGATAATTCCATGACTGCCATTGCATGGCGAAATCCTGATTTTGCTGGCTTATAAGCTCTAGAGACAAAAGGAACGTTAAAAATTTCAGCTATATCTTTTACTCTCTTTCCCATATTGTTCGATAACAAACAAATTTTAAACCCTTCTTTTAACAAAGCATTTACCCATTCAATAATTTCTGGTGACATCTGCTGTTGATCCCAAGGAATAATCGTATTATCTAAATCAAAAATAATTCCCTCAATTCCTAGTTCTTTTAATTGATGGAATTCAAGATCATGTAAAGAATTTAAGATCATATGAGGACATAAAAGATTATACAAAAATTTTTACCTCCAGATAAAAATGAGCATTTTCTATATTAATTGGCTACGAAAGTTCTTAAATATTATTTCGAAAATGAATCGCTTCTGCAACGTGTATATCACTAATCTGTTCCGAACTAGCCAAATCAGCAATGGTACGTGCTACTTTTAATATACGATCATAGCCTCGAGCGCTAAGGTTCATTGCTTCAAATGCTTGTTTTAGCATGAATTGTGCACTTTGAGTCATATGACAAGTTGTTTTTACATGTCTATGCCCCATTTGGGCATTACAAAATATATTGTATTTCTGCAAGCGGGAATATTGTATAGCCCTTGCGGCAGTCACTCTTTGGCGGATGTCAGCGGAAGATTCCGTTGGTATGCTAGTAGTCATTTCACTATATTCTAAACGTGGCACATGCACATGTATATCCATTCGATCTAATAAAGGTCCAGATATTTTCTTGCGGTAACGCTTAATATCGCCTGTACTACAAGTACAATCTTTATTATTGTCACCTAAAAATCCACACGGACATGGATTTTTAGCACATAATAACATAAATCTTGCTGGATAGGAAAAAGAAGCATTCACTCTAGAAATCGTTACTTGTCCATCTTCTAGAGGCTGCCGTAATACCTCTAATACGGTTCTGGGGAATTCTGCCAATTCGTCTAAAAACAATACGCCATTATGGCTTAATGTCACTTCACCCGGCCTGGGGATGCGTCCGCCTCCTACCATACTTGCAGCAGAAATGGTATGGTGTGGGCTTCTAAAAGGTCTTATGCTTATTAAACCAGTTTGGGTAGGCAATAGCTCTGCAATACTATATATTTTGGTAACTTCTAATGCTTCACGAGGTGACATGACTGGTAAAATGGATGTGATTCGTCTGGCTAACATGGTTTTACCTGATCCTGGTGGACCAGTCATGATTAGATTGTGACCTCCAGATGCAGCTACTTCCAAAGCCCGTTTCGCAACAAATTGTCCTTGTACATCAGCAAAATCCTCACTATCATTGCTCTTTGGAGGAGAAAAAGGTTCTTTCGTTGCTGGGAGCAGTTGAGTGACCTGATTGAGATGTAATACCAATTGCTCCAAAGTCGTTGGTGCATATACTGTCAGTCCTTTTACCAGTAAGGCCTCTTGTGCATTATCGGGAGCAACAATCATTTGGTCTATTCCTTGCTCAAAGCAATGAATTGCCATCGGCAATACTCCTGAAATGCCACGCAACTTTCCCTCTAAAGATAATTCACTGACAAATACATACTGTTGATATTGATGTAAGATAATTTGTCCACTGGCTGCCAAGATCGCAATCGCAATAGGCAAATCTAATCCTGAGCTATCTTTTTTGAGATCGGCAGGTGCAAGATTAATCGTGATACGCCGTGAGGGAAAATCAAATCCAGAATTCTTTATGGCTGCCCGTACTCGTTCTTTTGATTCTCTTACAGCAGTATCAGGTAAGCCAACGATATCTAATGCTGGCAGACCATTAGATATATCTACTTCTACGGTTATTACAATACCATTTAATCCGATTGTAGTCGATCCAAATGTTTGTGAAAACACAACGTTACCTCCGAAAGTTATTCACCTTGCCATCTGGGAAATAGATCATGGTCAATACCAATGGAATCAGATATTTTGCCAACCATCATATCAACCATTTGGTTTAGAGCAGTAGGACGATGATAAAAACCAGGGCAAGCAGGAAGAATTTTAACCCCTAACTGAGATAGTTTTAGCATATTCGCCAAATGTATCGCATTAAGAGGTGTTTCCCGAGGAACAATAATCAATTTCCGTCCTTCTTTTAACATAACATCAGCTGCACGACTGAGTAAATTATCAGCAATTCCATTGGAAATACTACTTAAGGTCCTCATAGAACAAGGAACTACCACCATCGCATCTGTTTTAAATGATCCACTAGCAATACATGCTCCAATGTTCTTTATGTCATATAAGAAATCTACTTTTTCCTTAATTTCTTGTGAACCGATGCCACACTCATAATCTAGAACCTGCCAACCATGCTCTGATACTACAGCATGAATTTCACATCCTGCTTCTTTTAGCACTTCAATCAATCTAAGTCCATAAATGGCACCACTAGCGCCAGTAATGCCAACAATAATTCGCATAAAAAATTCACCTACCTCCATTTAATAAAAAAGACTATCATCTCATAAATGCATTTATAATATGGTTACACGTTATTTTATTATTTCCGGTTAAATATATCTCGATTACATCAAAGCGGCAAGGTATATTTGTATTATGTACATATTGAAGATAACAAGATGCAGTATTGATTATTTTTTGCTGTTTCCGATAGGTTACAGCTTCTGCTGGAAAGCCATAAATAGCATTCCTTCGAGTTTTTACTTCAATAAAAACTAAAGTATTCTTTATCCTTGCAATAATATCAATTTCTCCAATTTTACTACGATATTTTCGCTCTACTATTTCATATCCTGCATTGTACAAGTAATTTGCTGCAGCTTGTTCTCCAATATCCCCCACTTTACTCGTATTCATAATAATACACCTCGCTACAATATTCCCCGAAAAAAAACAACATCCTGCTATCTTGATGTTGTTTTTACAAGTAAATAAAATAAATTATTTATTCTTATCTAAAATTTGTGCATTTTTTTATCGATATGGTAAATATATGCCAATACCTCGGCTACAGCTTGATATAATTCAGGAGGGATTTCCCGATCTAACTCAACTGCCATTAACATACTGGCTAATGTCTTATTTTGATATACGGGAACCGAATGTTGGCTTGCTGTAGAGAGTATTTTATCAGCCATATAACCAGTACCTTTGGCTACAACTTTTGGAGCATTCGTATTGGATTGATAGCTTATTGCAATGGCTTGCTGCGGTTTATCCGATTTTTCTTTATTCATATCTCTATTCTTCCCCATGACTTAATCGGTTCGAAACTTCTTCTATGTATAGGACATGGACCAAATTGTTGCAATGCCTTTAGATGTTCTGCCGTACCATAGCCTTTATGTTTTGCAAATCCGTATTGTGGAAACTGCTTATCATATTCCCGCATTAAATTATCCCTTTCTACTTTTGCAATAATAGAAGCTGCTCCAATAGAAGCACTAATAGCGTCCCCACCAATTAATGACAGGGAGTGCATTTCTAAAGCAGGTAAGGGAACAGCATCAACTAATACGGCCTGAGGTCTATGATGAAGTTCATTAATAGCTTCATACATACCAGATATAGTCGCATTATAAATATTCAGATCATCAATTACATCAATATCTATGACGATATGCTGCACACTAATAGCAACTTCTTTTATCTCATGATACAAATACTCCCGTTGCTTAGCTGACAGCTTTTTTGAGTCATTAATAGATGGTAAGTGACAGCCGATAGGCAAGATAACAGCACCAACTACTAATGGACCTGCTAAAGGGCCACGACCTGCTTCATCAACACCCGCAATTAAATTATATCCCTTAGATGCAAGCATTCGTTCCTGCTTATAAAGCCCTTGAATACGCCGATTCTCTAGTAAGTTTTGTTCCTGCCTTTTTTGCCATTTAGTAAGTAAGCGAGATACTGAAACTCGTGAATCTTGCTTTAAACTATTTATTATAGCTATTGACAGATTATTTTCTTCTAAAAGTTTGGCGATTTCGACTACTGTCATTTGCTCTACATTCAATATTCTTAACCTCCAGTGGACATATAAATGAGTATAGTATATATTCTCGCAAAACTTTTTAAATCCTTGTTGGATAATCTTAATAAGCTAATTAAGAAATAATAATTGTTTGTACAGTACACCTTGACGAGAGAGATTAATCTGAAATAATTATTCTTACCAAGTTTATCTTGCCCTAAGTTATGATCTGCACGGACAAGCGTTCAGATCATAATCTTGATAAAACAACATTCGAGTGGTCAGTTAATCATACTACCGAAACACTGGATTGCAGCACCCCAGGTGAGCGTATTCGATGGGCTCGTAGGCAAAAAGGTTGGTTAATCAAAACTCTTGCAACTAAGACTGGAATTACTCCAGAAGGTATGAGCATTATAGAAAGAAAAGCTGGTATCTTAGAGATGAAAACATTACGTGGGCTAGCAGTTCTTCTTGAACAACCAATTTGCTATTTAGGCTGCTTTGAAACTATGCCTGAGGATACTTTTTTCGAAAAGCTGGAAAAGGCTCGTTGTTACCATGGGCATACGAAGGTTGAACTGGCTGCAGAACTCGGAATAAATCCACGTAGTATAATAGTATGTTCCTATTGTATAGCACTTTTGGAGGTTATGTAAAAAAGGTTCTTTATATTATTCTCTTACACTCATAAAAGATATAACAGAATAACTCCCTAATCAGTTGAGATTAGAGAGTTATTTTGCTATACATTTTATCGTTTTCTGTAAGAATTTCTCTTATTTTATACCCCTAAACTTAGGCCGCCTTCAGCTTTTACCTGAAGCAATCGATCTGCTTTCTGCCTTAAAGTCATTGAAAATTCACCAACACCCGCAGTATCATTATATCTTTCACTGAACTACAAAGGCATTGGGGAAATCTATTTTCCTAAAGATCTTATCAGAAGAAACCACCTCGACAATCACATCACTATAGGCCTCCGAACTTTGTGCTGGAACTTGCGCCCATTCAAATAGTTTTAAGGTGTCGCTGTTACTAGGTCCTTCAGTATGAAGAAGTTTTCCTGTTACCCACATTGTGGCAGCAACATCAGTTGACTTAGCTTTTGAGTCAGTTGGCGTACTTAGTTGTACATTTACAAGGCGAATTATATTTTCACCTAAATAAATGGTATCTTTTCCTTTAATCGTTAATCTAAATCCCATTATGAAACCTCCATAACCTTTTTAAATTAATTCTGTATTTTGGCCAAGGCAATAATATACATTGCGTTACTCCTCTAATGGTGTAATAATCAGGTGTTCTATTTGGTAAATCTGATCTATCCATTTTTTAAAATCTCTCCTCAAAGCCACATATTAACCTGCAAATAAAATAAACTCCATAATTCTATACATTACTCTAATTATCTCGCCATCCCTTATATAGAGATTCATTTAAGGTAATGCCATGACAAACCAACTGCAAAATCCCATCCATAGTCAGCCTTTGCACCAGCATATTGAATAGATAGTGTATAGCCACCTTTACGAAAATGTATTGTTTTTCCTCCTAAGTCCTGTCCCCCACCTCTCACAGTTTCTTCGCTTATAAATATCCATCCGTTTTTTTCTGCTTCTGCGATATAGAATGAGCGAATCTCATTATAACTTTTGCTTGAACGATAGCCTGCACTAACGAGAGCCGAAGTAGTTTTATTATATGATGACAAATCATTCCTAATTGCACCTGGTAATTGTTGAAGTAAATTATATTCGACCATTAATGCCTCTTTTTTAACAGTCCCCTCGGTTGTTAAACCTTTGGTATAGTAAAATACGAACCCAATAAACATGACCAGTAAAGCAAGTCCAATAATATATATTGTTCTGTTTGAAATCGCTTGGTCATTACGATGTGTTTTCTTCAAAGAATATCCTCCTTATTCAATCATCAAGGTATCAGTGTTTATCAACTTTTAAACAATTCAACTTTCGCAATCGCATTCCATTTTAATAATAATTTCCTTATAATGAATCCATTTACAATAAATACATTATAACCCATATAAAAATAATTACCTCAACCAAAAGGTATAGATTCCCAAATAAATTTTAATGATTTATATGAATTAAAGTTTATATG
>JBEQCC010000086.1:0-8077 GCA_041639455.1 Pelosinus sp.
GCAAATATCCCTGCCAAACATAAGTCAACTTACTTGATTATAACAACTATCCTATTTTTTGTCTTCATCTACTACTTTATACTCAGCATCAACCACTTTTTCTTCAGTGCCTGCACCAGGCGCTTGTTCAGCAGTAGCCTCTTGCTCTTTATTATAAACTGCAGATGTCATTTCATACAATGGTTTTGTTAATTCTTCTGTATCTGCCTTAATTTTTTCGATATCAGTACCTTTAAGGCTTTCTTTTAATGCGTCAGCAGCTTTTTGAACTTTTTCAAGCAATTCCTTGTCTTCGACTTTATCACCCATGTCTTTGATTGTCTTTTCAGCTTGGTATACCAAGGAATCGGCATTGTTACGAACTTCTACTTCGTCCTTACGAGCCTTATCTTCCGCTGCATGTGCTTCTGCTTCTTTTACCATACGTTCAATATCATCTTTACTCATGCCACCGGAAGAAGTGATGGTAATTTTTTGTTCTTTACCAGTACCCAAATCTTTAGCTGATACATGAACAATGCCGTTAGCGTCAATGTCAAAGGAAACTTCAATACGAGGTACACCACGTTGTGCAGGTGGAATATCTTTTAATTCAAAACGGCCTAATGTTTTATTATAAGCAGCCATTTCTCGTTCACCTTGCAGGACATGAATATCTACAGATGGTTGATTATCAGCCGCAGTAGAGAACACTTGGCTTTTTGATGTAGGGATAGTGGTATTACGTTCAATAATTTTAGTGTATACTCCACCTAATGTTTCAATTCCCAATGATAATGGAGTTACATCAAGTAAAAGAACATCTTTAACGTCTCCTACTAGTACACCAGCTTGAATCGCAGCACCTACCGCTACACACTCATCAGGATTTACACCACGATGCGGTTCTTTGCCCAGGAAGCCTTTTATAGCTTCTTGCACGGCAGGAATACGAGTAGAACCACCCACCAAAATTACTTTTTCAATATCCTTAGGTGACAAACCCGCATCGCTCATCGCCTGACGAGTTGGCCCCATGGTAGATTCAACCAAATCAGCAGTTAATTCATCAAATTTAGCTCTTGTCAAATTCACTTCTAAATGTTTAGGACCAGTTTGATCCGCAGTAATAAATGGTAAATTAATATTAGTTGTCAATACACCAGAAAGTTCAATTTTTGCTTTTTCAGCAGCTTCACGCAGGCGTTGTTCTGCCATACGATCTTTGGATAAATCAATACCATTTTCTTTTTTGAACTCTGCAACTAACCATTTCATAACACGCTCATCGAAGTCATCTCCGCCCAAACGATTATTACCATTGGTAGCCTTTACCTCAAACACACCTTCGCCAAGTTCTAAGATAGATACGTCAAAAGTACCACCACCTAAGTCAAAAACCAATACCGTATGATCGTTGCCTTTATCAATACCATAAGCTAAAGCTGCAGCTGTTGGTTCATTGATAATACGAAGTACTTCTAAACCTGCAATGGTTCCAGCATCTTTTGTTGCTTGACGTTGACTATCATTATAATAAGCAGGTACAGTAATAACAGCTTGCGTAACAGTTTGACCCAAATAAGCTTCTGCATCTGTTTTTAATTTTTGCAAAATCATTGCAGAAATTTCTTGAGGAGTATAAGACTTATCATCAATTTTCACTTTATGATCAGTGCCCATATGTCTTTTAATGGAACTAATCGTACGTTCAGGATTGGACACAGCTTGGCGCTTTGCCAATTGACCAACCAAACGCTCATCATTTTTAGAAAAACCTACTACGGAAGGAGTAATTCTGTTTCCTTCAGCATTTGCAATAACAACTGGCTCTCCACCTTCCATTACCGCCACACATGAATTTGTAGTACCAAGATCTATACCAATTACTTTTGCCATTGTTTTATTCCTCCTTGAAATATGTAAAATTTTATTTTTAAAATGAAGTTTTTTAAGTAACTTCTAATTACTTACAACCTTGACCATACTGGGTCTAATAACCCTACCTTTTACGGAATATCCTTTTTGCAGTTCTTCTACAATTATACCGTCTGGCTGATCAGCATCCTCCACTCTCATTACAGCTTCATGCTCTTGAGGGTTAAAGGTTTTGCCAACTGCCTCTACATTCATCAGTCCATTTTTTCCCAATTCCTGCATTAATTGGCGGTAAATCATTTCTACTCCTGACAGCATTTTATTCGCATCCTGAGTAGCAACACTGCATAAGGCTCTCTCGAAATTATCAATAATAGGCAGTAATTCTAAAATAAGATTTTGTGCTACGATGTTTGATAGCTCTTCTTTTTCCTGACGAGTACGTCTTCGAAAATTATCAAAATCAGCCTGTAACCGTTTATAGCGGTCATTGCTCTCTTCTAACAGACGCTCTTTATCTGCAAGTTCCGTCTGCATTTTAGTATTTTCTATCTCATCTAAAACTTCTATCGTTTCATCAGATGCAACACATCGCTCTTCAATTATTTCTTCTACTTCTTCTTTTGTTTCGTTCAAATAAATCACCCCATCTTAAAATATACGAACTTCTGCGGCCAATTTTAGTGGCCTTATGCTATTCTTCTTTTTTCTTAATAATCGTCTCAATGCGTAAAATAGCAATAGCAACTTCTCCCGCCGCCTTCACGGCATGTAACTTCACCGTTGTAGGATCCACTACGCCAAGAGCCATCATATCAACCACTTCACCGGTATCGCAATCAATGCCTAAAGAATCTTTATTGTGATTGGCATGGGCTGCAATGACATCTTCTACCTTTTCCAGAGGATTATAGCCAGCATTTTCTACAATTTGCGCTAACGGTCTGCGTAATGCATGTATTACACAATCTACCCCATAAGCCGCCATACCTTTAACTGCATCCCTAGTCTTAACAATGTCACGGCTAATGGCAATTTCAATAGACCCGCCACCAGAAACATAACCACCCTTAACAGCAGCTTGCACACTAGAGGCTGCATCTTTGGCAATACGTTGCCGTTCACCAACCACTTCTTTGGTAGCAGCCCCCACTAAAATGGTAGCCATAGGCTTGCCAGCACCGCCCAACATACGAATATGCTTTAATTTTTCATCTTCATACACTTTTGTCGCCAAACCTAAAGCGCTAGTAATGTTCGCAATATCTTTCTTAAGACCTGTGCGTTTAATCATACGCGCTCCTACATGATCCGCAGCACGGCGCAATTCCTCTGGCACCACTCGCTGAATTACCATAATACCAGCATCTGTCAGTATTTCTTCTGCACTATCATGGACACCCCGATCTACCAATACTACCTTAACACCAAGTTCTACAATCTTATGTACATTGGTCTTAAATTCATTTTGCAATTCCAGATAGCGCTTAAAACCAGCTTCTGTACTTAATGCCTCATCACCCATTTCTTCTGGCTCTAAGGCGTCATCAATGACCAATACTTTTACCTGACTACTCTCTATAGGCATATCTTGATTTAATCGCTGTTTATCAACGATAACGCCCATAAAGACCTCGTTCTCAGCGCCTTCCTGAGAGAAAATAATCTCTGACAGTTTAAAACTGGACTCACGTAATTTTTCAATACCGAGAAGCTCTGCAGCCTTAATAACCAATTGAGCAATATCACTATATTCGCGACCAGCAATCATAGCAATACGGTGTAGGATGGGATCTTGTATATCAAAAATATGGTTTGCTCGAGCCTTAATCTGCTCTAGTGCCAGCGTCACACCATGTCGAATTCCCTCAATGACACGGGCAATGGGCACGCCTCTTATGACTTGATTTACGCCTTCTCCTACCAAACCACCAGCCATAATAGTTGCAGTTGTTGTGCCATCTCCAATTTCAGCTTGCTGGGCTCTGGCAACATTGATCAGCATTCTGGCTGCCGGGTGATCTACATCCATTTTATCTAAAATAGTAACGCCATCATTTGTAATGATAACTTCACCGGAAGAACCCAATAACATGGTATCTAGCCCCTTAGGACCAATAGTGCCCTCAACAGCTGACGTAACCACTCTGATGGCATTCCCATTTGTCATTAGTGCCGCTAATCTTTCATCTACTTCAGAACCACTATTAGCTTGCTTTAGCTTCATCCCTGGTTCCTCCCAAATTACAGTTCTATTATATGTATAATAGAGTCAGTAATACTCTTTACTAATAGAAGGAAAAGCATTACCACTCTATATTTTATACTTCTTAAGTACTTCTCCTAAATGATTATGCATAAACTCTAAAACTGACATGACCTTGCCATAATCCATCCTGGTCGGACCTAATACAGCTACCGTTCCCACTACTTGACCATCAATACGATAAGTAGCCTGCACCATACTGCAATCTTGAATTCCGCTATATTTATTTTCATCGCCAATAGTAACAATAACACCATCATTTTTTTGTTTTTGCAAAATATTCGCCAGCAAATGTTCTTCTTCCAGCATATCTAAAAAAGATTTTACTTTTTCGATATTTTTAAATTCTGGCTGACTTAATAATTGCGTAGTGCCACCAAGATACAATCGCTCATTCTTTTCTACAACCAATGCCTGTTTTAGTATCCCCAATGCAGTTTCAAACAAGTCCACATCAATTAGCATTTCATTTTGAATTTCTCGCAAAATGGATAATTCAATATCCTCAAAAGATAATCCTGATAAACGTCTATTAATGTGTTCTGCAATCCGCTGCAAATCATTAAATGAAAGTCCTGTCGGTATATCAATCACCTTGTTTTCTACAAATCCTGTATCTGTCACTACAACTAAAATTGTGCGGCAGTCATCAAAAGGTAGAAATTTAAGATACTTAAAGGCACACTGGTTTACTTGCGGCACTAAAACTAATGAAATATTACTTGTTATTTTCGATAATATCTTTGCAGTTTCCTGAAAAACCTCTTCAACATGACGAGTTTTCTCCTGATACCAATTTTTAATTAACGAAATTTCCCTTTCAGACATTTGCGTTGGTGATAATAAAGAATCTACATAAAAGCGATACCCTTTTGCAGAAGGAATTCTCCCTGATGAAGTATGAAGCTGTTCAATATAACCCAACAGTTCAAGATCAGCCATTTCATTACGAATGGTTGCAGGGCTAACTCCTAAATCATGTTTGCGGGCAATAGTTCTTGAGCCAATAGGCTCTGCGGTGGAAATATAATCATCAACAATCGCTTGAAGAATACTACGTTTTCTCTTATCTAGCATATGAGTTCCACCTCCTATTGTTAGCACTCAACCTTGTAGAGTGCTAACACCTACTAAAAAAATACCACTCCTGCGCCTGAATGTCAAGATATAATAATTGATTTATCTAGGTAAAAATTCACGAAATACAACATTTCCATACTTCATGCCTAAAACAGTAAGATTTATCTGATTCTCTTTTATAGCAATCAACTTTTTTTGAAGTAGTTCTGACACAATTTCTCCATACTCTAAATAAAATCCACGAGTGAAATATTCCTGAAAATCTAAAATAGATAACCCCTGTACTGTCCGCAAGGCTAAAAAAATATATTCTGCCATAGCGATTGCAATGCTAGGATTTTCTCGAAATTCAATTGATGACTTACCTTCTTCCACACAATTTATATATTGGGATACATTAGTCATGTTACTAAACCGCTCTTTCTGGAAAAAGGAATGAGCCGCGGCTCCCACCCCTACATAAGGATGATATTTCCAATATTTAAAATTATGACGACATTCATATCCAACTTTAGAAAAATTAGATATTTCATAGCGCCTAAAATTATGCTGAGGTAAATATTCGGTTGTGAAGATATACATCTCATCATCATCATCTTCTTCTGGCAGCTTAAGTGTTCCTAACTGATCCATAGCAGCAAAAGGTGTACCTTCTTCTACTTTCAATCCATAAGCTGAGATATGAGTAACGTCAAGTTTGATTGCCTCTTGAATACTAACTTTTAAATCCTTACAAGATTGACCTGGCAATCCATACATCAAGTCAATATTAATATTACTAAAACCTGCATCTTGCGCTTCCTTTACTGACCTTACAGCCTGCTCAGCACTATGTATCCTGCCAATTGACTTTAATAATGCATCGGAAAAAGTTTGCACTCCAAAGCTAATCCGGTTGACACCACCTGATGTTAAGGCTAATAATTTCTTTTGATTCGTTGTGCCGGGATTGGCTTCTACGCTAATTTCTGCAGCTTCGTCAATGGAAAAGCTTTCATGCACTTTAGTTAAAATGGTTTTTAAAGCATCTGCGGGTAAAAGAGTCGGTGTTCCGCCGCCAATATAGACTGTATCAATCAAGGTGCCAGATAAAACACCGCCCCAGCCAGAAATCTCCTGGCATAAGGCGGCAACATAAGGCTGATATAGATGAGTAAGATTATCATAGGAAGGAAAATCGCAATATAAACATTTTTGTTGACAAAAAGGGATATGAATGTATAAACCCGTCTTCATTTTTCATCACCTTAATCAATTTTTAATATCGCCATGAAGGCTTCCTGCGGTACTTCTACGTTACCTACCTGCTTCATGCGTTTTTTACCTTCTTTTTGTTTTTCTAAAAGTTTACGTTTACGGCTAATATCGCCGCCGTAGCATTTTGCTAAAACATCTTTGCGCATGGCTCTTACCGTTTCACGAGCAATTACTTTATTGCCAATCGCAGCTTGAATGGGAATTTCAAACATTTGTCTGGGAATGATTCCTCTTAGCTTTTCGACCAAAATTCGTCCTCGATAGGTTGCTTTATCACGATGTACAATAATTGACAAAGCATCCACAGGTTCTGCATTTAGTAAAATATCTAGTTTTACAAGCTTAGATTCTCGATAACCCAACAATTCATAATCTAAGGATGCATAGCCTCTTGTAGCCGATTTTAGCCGGTCAAAATAATCATAAATGATTTCACTCAAAGGCAATTCATATGTCAGCATCACTCTAGTCACATCTAAATACTTCATATCTTTAAATTCGCCACGTTTTTCTTGTGATAGTTCCATGACCACACCGACATAGTCATTAGGCACTATAACCATTGCCTTAACATATGGTTCCTCAATATGCTCAATTTCCTGAGGTGTTGGTAATTTAGAAGGGTTTTCAATTTCAAAGATTTCTCCATCTGTCTTGAAGACTTTATAAATAACACTTGGCGCTGTTGTAATTAATGTAATATTATACTCTCGTTCTAATCGCTCTTGAATCACTTCCATATGTAATAGTCCTAAGAATCCACAACGAAAACCAAAACCTAAAGCGCTAGAAGTCTCTGGTTCAAAGACCAAGGATGCATCATTCAGCTTTAATTTTTCCAAAGCATCTCGCAAAAGATCGTATTCAGAACTGTCTACTGGATACAATCCACAATATACCATGGGCGTAACTTTACGATAGCCTGGCAATGCCTCGGCAACAGGGCGGTCGGCATCTGTAATCGTATCGCCAACACGAACATCTTTTACATTTTTAATACTCCCAGCTACAAATCCCACATGGCCCGGTGCAAGTTCACTGACATTAGTCATAGTAGGTCTAAAGACGCCTACTTCAATTACCTCTACAATTTTATTTGTGGCCATCATCTTCATTTTCATACCCGGCTTAATAATACCATTGATTACTCTTACATAGGCAATAACACCTTTATAGGCATCAAAGTGGGAGTCAAAAATAAGTGCACATAATGGTTCTTCAACGGTACCTTTAGGAGGCGGAATTTTCTTCACAATTGCTTCTAGTACCTCTTCAATGCCAATACCCGATTTAGCACTAGTCAGCACAGCCTCTGAAGTATCCAGACCAATTACATCTTCTACTTCTTGTTTTACTCTTTCTGGATCAGCACTTGGCAGGTCTATTTTATTAATAACTGTAATGATTTCTAAATCATTGTCCAAAGCTAAATATACATTTGCCAAAGTTTGGGCTTCAATCCCCTGAGCAGCATCTACAATCAGGAGTGCTCCTTCGCAAGCTGCCAAACTGCGTGATACCTCATAAGTAAAGTCAACGTGTCCTGGTGTATCGATAAGATTTAACATGTAAGTCTCGCCATCTTTAGCCGTATATTCCAGCCTTACAGATTGCGCT
>JBEQCC010000087.1:0-8077 GCA_041639455.1 Pelosinus sp.
TGCTCTTGTGTTGCAGCGGAAATCGTCTGAGTTTCTGCCGCATTCTCTTTACTTACAATTTCAATTTCTTGAATTGATCCTACCAAGGTCTGGCTGCCGTCAACGATCTGTTGAATGGCCTCGGATATTTCTTTTATCTGTTGAGAAAATTGAATAATGGACTCCACGATGATGGTAAACATCTCTCCCGCGGAGTTAATAACGACAATTCCATCTTTTACCCGTTCCAAACCAGATTGAGAAGCAGCAACAGCCTGCTCCATATTGATCTGATTCTTCTGAATCACGGTGCCAATCTGTTGCGTGGCTTGATTAGATTGCTCTGCCAGCTTCCGAACCTCTTCTGCTACCACAGCAAAACCTCGTCCATGCTCCCCTGCTCTTGCAGCTTCAATAGCAGCATTTAATGCTAATAGATTCGTCTGACTGGCGATTGTTGAAATCAAATTCACCATCTCACTGATTTCTTGCGATCCTGCTGCAAGCTCCGTAATTGCACTTTGTACCGCTGCCGAACCGTGACTAATATCTTGCATTTGAACAATTGCTTGCTCTACAGACTGTTTTCCTTTTTCAGCCTCTTGAGATGCATGTATAGCAATTTCAGATACGCCTTGGGTTGTTGTTAATATTTGTTCCGTGTTAGTCGACATTTGTCGAGCTACAGCAGCAATACGATCCGCCGAATTTGCCTGTTTTTCCGTGCCGTGAGCAATATCAGTAATGGAACCCGCTATTTGATTGGCAGCATCTGCTGAATGATTTGCACTGGCCGTTAGCTCTTCACTAGAAGCCGCTACATGCTCCGCCTGAGATTTTACATTGGTAACCAAAACACGTAAATTGCCTCGCATATCTCGAAAGCCTTTCGCTAATTGACCAACTTCATCATGGGAAAAGACTTGAATCTCTTGTTCACTAAGATCCCCATCTGTTAATATCAAACATTCATCTCGAATAATCTGAATTGGTTTTGCAAAACGCTTACTCAAGAATATGATAACTAAGGTGGCGATAATAATACTTGCAATTGAAATGGCAATCATCATGTAGGCCAATGTAGTAATTTCTTTGTTCACTTCCGATTCCGGCGCTGCCACCGTCATAATCCATTTAGATCCATCGGGCAATGCCACAGGCGTAAAAACTCCCATCTTTGTAGCACTATCAATAAAACTATAAGATCCCTCCATCTGCGTACCCGTTTCATTTACGGTTTTAAACAAGGAAATTAAGCGATCGTCTAATTCTTTTGTCGGCAAATTAAGTTGGGGGTTAACTTGTTTTTCGTTCAATTTTAGTTTGCCTATTATTTCTGGATTTCTAGGATGTGCAATGACAGTTCCTAAATGATCCGTCAAAAATCCATAACCAGTCTCTTTAAACTTTATCCCCCCACTAGCTCTGTAAGCCTATCTAGTGAATATGTCCCCCCTATAACCCCTGCAAATTGACCATTATTAAAAACAGGTGTAGCTAAAACGACAGATAGTTTGCCTGTAGTATTAGATATTAAAGGGTCTGAAATAACGGTTTTTTGAGTAGTAAGTACTTTTTGAAAATAATCCCGGTCATTATATTGACCTGTAGAGTTGTCTGAACGAACCCCCGAACCGTTTAGTGAAACAAAGAAAATCATATCAAAGTAACCTACGCGCTTTTGTGTTTCTGCCATAGCTTGAATAATTTCTGTTTTGTTGGTACCATTCTTGATAAGCTGGGTATTGGCAAGATCATCTAAGCGAACCAGCTTTTCTTGTAAGTCAAATTGTATTTTATTAGCATAATCCTTCCCAATTGAAGCCGCCGTTTCATTTACACTATAAATCAAAAATTTATTTGATAAGTAATAACTAACACCAGATAATATTCCAAATGATAAAATAAATAAGGGAAGCAACATAATTAAAAATCTAGTTTGAATACTGGTTACTTTCATAAGATGAGCCTCACTTTGCAAATAATATTATTTCGTCTTTCAATTTTTGCAGCATAGCCTGGTCATAGCAACTATAGGAATCACCAGTATTATGCATTTAATATCTGTACCTTGACCAATCACCCCCATTACTTTGCCGATGAAGAAAATGTAGTATAAAAGCATTTAACTATGTACGCAGGAAATGACCTAAGAATATATAGAAAAAGCTGGTAATGTAACATAATAGAATTGTGTTGCATTACCAACTTTTATGTAAATCTAATAAATACTAACAGTATAAGAGGATGTTTTTTCATAAAGAATAGAAAACCTTGATAATTCCCCTTAATAAATTGCAATCCTACACATCAAGTGAGTAAGTTAATTTGACTGATTACAATATTCATCATAATTTTTACAAATATTTGTAAAAAAATTGTAAGAAAAAAAGGATTTATCTAGAAAAAAGCGTATTTATATTAATGTTTGTAACACAATTCTATTGTGTTACATCTTTAACATGTGACACACTCTGCTCTTTTAGAGCAAGGATTTAGCCTAATTTTCTATCACAGGAAACCAACTTTATAATACATTGACATAAATACATCTTCTAAATAAGACGAAAGCATTCGAATTCTTTAAACATCTATGAACAGAGCGAAGCAATCCACTGCTTGTTAGGAGATTCCTTTGCTCTGTTTTATTGCTATTTATCCAGCATTAAGGCCAATTGCCATTTCGATGGGGCAATTGTCTACAATCATTTCAACCGCAATATACGTACTATTACATACTGCAACTCTCCCATTCCCTTGAAGAAATGAGGGAGGATTGATTTTTACGGTAAATCCAATCTGATTTAAAGACGTAGATGCATGAGAAACAATCATGTTGACCAGCTCACAAATTGCACTTTCAGCCATGTCATCAATCGTATCTGTCGTAACCCGCCTCAACATCACTGATGAAATCGTTTTAGCCGTTTGTTCAGTCATATTAAAAATGATATTTCCATCACTTTGACTGCTCATACCAACTTGTATACTAACACCTAGACTCTCAACAAATTGTTCTTTCGTAAAGATCTTCCCTCTGACAACGTTTGTAAATCCGACTTTAGGCACCACGCCTATAAAAGCACTTAAAAAAGGGTTAATAAATTTAGCATCCAAACTACCTTCCTCCCATTATGCAGTACATTTATTTTAAATTTCTCAACGTTATAAACAGCTCTATACTATTTACGAGCAAGCATATTAGCCTAAAGACTAAGAAGATACGGACAAATAATCATCCTTACTGTTAGAATAACTCATTTGGAAAATTATTACCTCTTCTAAAAGGTATAGATCTTTAATAAATAATAAAAAATCACCGTCTATGACCCATTTTATTGAAGCATACAGACAGTTATTTCAGATTTGTTTCTTATCTCACACTGACCAATTCAGAGTTTTTATTCAATACAGCAAAAGCCCCTGCCTCTTTTCAATTTTTGGTAAAAAGAGTTATATTCTTGGTACTGCTATCGTACAATACATTATGCGAATAAAAACATTTTAAAAAAGGCTAATGAAATAACTTACAATATTTTATTATTAAAATCCGCTATTGAAAAGGAGGATTCTATATGCTAAGTGCTGTCTGTGGTTATTTGGTAAGTCCACCAAGTAATACGAATGTATCCATAGGCCACATCCCTAAGAGTTCTATTTATCTAAGTCGTACATTAAAGGGCCTAACTCCTGATGGCAGATATATACATCTGATAAAAAATGGTAGAGTAACGTACCATCCAGGCTACTACACTATAGACGGAAGATTGTTACAACCCCACACATAAAGCAGTAGCTCAGGGCTGGCAATTCCAGCTCTGGGCTACTGCTTTGGAAACTGTATCCTTTCGTTTCAATGAGTCAACGAACCGTCCCCGGACTCCTATAAACCACACCTTTACTTTAACTACTTGGTCTCACTCGTAAATTGTTTTTGTTTATTTTTGCCATACTCCACTATTTGATTGGCCTCTACCCACTTGACCGCAACTGGATAGTTATCTTGTATGTTCTCTTTCTTGATAATTTTGTCCATTACGTCAATAATGGTTTTGCCGATGGCGTAGGAATCTTGGTCTACTATACCTGTAATTAATCCTTCTTTAATTCCATTTTCCCAAGTAGGGGTATAATCAAAGCCAAAGTGATATATTTTCCCAGCCTTGCCTTGTGATTTAATAGCCTCCATAACCCCGGTATCAGGCCCCTCGGAACCTAGAGAAAATACTGCAATTAAATCTGGATTAGAGGTTATCTGCCCTTCTAGCTGTCTTTTCGATTCAGAAGCTTGATCATTATCCTGGATGGGTTCTAACCAGGAAAAATGTTGCGCATCCGCCCCCATTACACCCTCAAACCCTTTTCGTATTCCATCTTGCCGATATGTCATGGTTGTTTGGGTAAGATTTACTGCTGCCAAAGCAATCTTACCATTTTTAATTCCTTTTCCTTTTAAATATTCTGCAGCTTTTTTCCCCAACTCTTCACCAGCCAATTTGTTATCGGTTCCCACATAAGCCGCTCGGTTGTCCTTTGTTTTGACATCTGCATCAAAAGTAACGATGGGTACTCCTGCATCCTTTGCTTCTTTCACCCTCCGATCAAACATATCCGGGTCCATGGGCGCAATCGCAATTCCTACAGCGTTACTCGTTATAGCTTCCTGGAGGAATCCAATATGTTTTTCATTCTTTTGTGATTCACTAGGAGGTGAAGTCTTAAAGGCCAAATTATAGCCAAGTTCCTTAGCCCGCTCCTCAGCCGCCTTTTTCATCGGTGACCAGTATGCTCCTGTATCTACAATCGGGATGAAGTATAACGTCTTTTTATCTGAGCCAGACGCATTACTTGTAGCTTTAGAATCTGAACCCGAGCAGCCGGTCAATACTCCCATCATGATTCCAATGAGCAGTAATGCCAGTATCTTCTTTTTCATTTACATCTCCCCCAACATATTACTTATTGATACTCCTTCCGCTAGCAGCAATCAGCTATTCTAAAAGATCTGCCAGACTTTACACCTCCTAATAAAGAATGGATTGCATTTATGCGTTACCTATCTATTGCGGCGATAGTAATCTACAACTACGGCAATAACGATAATGCCTCCAGTAACAGCCTGTTGTATAAAAGAATTTAAACCCAAAATAGCCAGTCCATTGCGAAATATTTCTAAAGTAAAAATACCAACAACTGCTCCGGGGATATTCCCGACACCACCAGTGAAAGCTGCACCCCCAATGATTGCCGCAGCCATAGCAAATAAGCCGACGCCAGCGGCTTCGCTTGGCGCTCCAACATTTAGATTGGACATTAAAAGTAGACCCGCCAGAGCCGCTAGAGCTCCTTCCAGCATATATACTTTTATGATGTGTTTTTGAATATTAATCCCTGATAATCTAGCAGCTTCCTGATTAGAACCTACCGCATAACAATAGCGTCCAAAACGAGTATGGTTCATCACATAGGTCAAAGCGATTACCACTGCTGCAAAAACAAGGGTATTTGTGAAAATAAAATTTACACCCACTTTCGTATTGGATAACAAATAAAACCAATCGGGAACACCTTTCACATAGATACCATTGGTTATAAAGAGGATAATACCACGAATCATATAGTCAGTACCTAATGTCAAGATAAACGAATCTAACTTAAATCTTACAATAAAGAAACCGTTGATAAATCCCCAAAACATTCCTATCACAATTACTGCTAAAATGACCACAAGAGGTGAAAAACCTTTTACAGCTAGAAAAACAGCAACCGTTCCTGCAAAAGCCGCGATACTTCCTGCTGACAGATCGACTCTGCCAGTTATTAACAACATCGTTATCCCAACAGTAGCGATTCCAACCGTTGGAACTTGCCGAAAAAAATTGCCAATATTGGCTTGGCTTAAGAACAATGGACTAATCAACGAAAAAGCAATTATTAACACTACCAAGACGATATACACAGAATACTTCAGGAATAAATCCTTACTATCTATTTTCCTAGCTATAGATGAACCGTCATTGAGCTTTGGGTTCAACATGATGCCCCCCTATGGTAGCAAACGCCATAATCTTCCCTTGCGTTGCATCCTGTTTCAATATTTCTCCCGTTAATCTTCCCTCACACATAACATAAATCCGGTCTGCCATGCCCAAAAGTTCGGGAAGTTCAGAAGATATCATAATTACAGTCTTGTTCTCTTTCACCAATTGATTCATAATTTGATATATTTCAGCCTTAGCCCCCACATCAATTCCTTTCGTGGGTTCATCAAAAATAAATACTTCTGAGGCAGTATTTAACCATTTAGCCAAAACAACCTTTTGCTGATTTCCGCCTGATAAATTACCGACCGCGGTATCTACGGATGCCGTTTTAATTCGCAGACTTACTCTGAATTTTTCAGCAATTGCCTTAAGCTTACTATGCTTTAAAATAGCATCTTGCATATTGGGCATGTTGATGTTTTCCGCTACCGACATAATCAATGATAAGCCTTGACTTTTTCTATCTTCGGTAAGCAAACAAATCCCTTGATTTATCGCATCTTTAGGCGTATTTATTGTGACTTTTTGTCCCCTGACTTTAATAGTTCCTTGGGATATGGGATCTGCACCAAACAACATTCTTACGATTTCCGTTCTGCCTGATCCTACCAGACCTGCAAAGCCAACAATTTCACCTCTCTTAGCATCAAACGAGACACTTTTGACCCTGCCTGCATAGTCCGATAAGCCCTGTACTTCCAAGATAATTTCCCCGATATGACCATATTCTTTAGGAAATAACTCTATAATATCTCGACCAACCATCATCGTAATTAAGGTATTCTGGAACACACTTTTCACATCAACCGTCCCTATATACTGACCATCCCGCAATACGGTGGCATGATCACAGATCTCGAAAATTTCTTTTAATCGATGTGATATATAGATGATGGCAACCCCGTCTTGTTTCAATGTAGTAATGATTTTGAACAATGCGGTTACATCATCATTGCCTAATGAAGTAGTTGGTTCATCAAATATAACGATTCTTGCATCCAAGCTAATTGCTCTACCGATCTCTAACAGTTGTTTCTGCGCTGTAGACAGTGTCCCCACTATATCCGTAGGCTTTACTTTAGAACCAAGCTTTTCTAGAATGGCTTGCGTACTCCTATACAATTCCTGATAATCAATAATACCTAACAGTTTATTTTTGTAAGGCATTCTTCCCATGAAAATGTTTTCCGCCACATTTAAGGCTTCTGCAAGATTCAGTTCTTGATGAACGAAACCGACTCCCAGCTCTTGTGCTCTTTCTGGTGTCATAACGGTACAATCAACATCATTAATGAATATCTCTCCTTTATCCTGAGAATAAATTCCGCCTAAAATTTTCATAAGTGTTGACTTTCCTGCACCATTTTCACCTAATAGCCCGTGTACCTCTCCTGCGTTAACTTCAAGATTTACACACTTTAGAGCATATACACCCGGAAAACGTTTTTCAATTCCTGCCATTCTCAGTCTCTTTTGCATCAAACGTTATCCCCCTTATATCCTCAATAGCAAAACCAATTAGTATTCCAGCTCTATAGCTTCTCCGACAACTTCTAATAGGATTTTTTCCATCACCCTGCCAGTCAGCAGCTGAAGACTCCTGGTATCCGGCTGACAGCCGCCTACATATATTTCAAATGCACCAGGCTCCAATATACAATTACCTTCTTCATTAATCAGTGCCAATTGTCTTGGGGTTAGGGTAAAGAATACTTCTTGTTCTGTGCCAGGCAGCAAATGAACTTTTTGTATACCTTGTAATGCCCAAATAGGAACTTCTACACTCGCCTTCACATCTTTTATGTACAACTGTACTGTTTCATCAGATGCAAAATTCCCAATATTTTTAACCAATACAGAGCATTGAACGTTTTCCCCAACAGAAATTTTTGTACGATTTAGCCGCAGCTGCCGATATGCAAAAGTAGTATAACCAAGTCCGTAGCCAAAAGGATATAAAGCTTCCTTTGTCATGTATCTGTAAGTTCGATTCTTCATGGAGTAATCTGTAAACTCAGGCAGTTCTTCTGTAGTACGATAAAAGGTAATTGGTA
>JBEQCC010000088.1:0-8067 GCA_041639455.1 Pelosinus sp.
AAAGCTGGATAAAATTTTCCCGATTTACTCATATATCCTGTTGATTCGCTAGGAAACAGGGTGTTATTATCAATCAAAAATGATAATGAACATTTGGTATGACCTCGTGCCTCAAGTACCCGAATGCTCAAGTCCCCCAGCTCCAGCACATCTGAGTCACAAATGATCTTATCCACTTTCATCATTGCATCATCATAGTCCACTATGGTATCTGCACCATAAATTTGAGCCGCTTGCATGCTAAGGCTTCGAATCAGCTTTAAAGCATTCGGCCTATTTAACGTCTGTTTTGCATATGCTGCCCCTAATACCTGACTATTAGGCCATTGTGTTTTTAAATACGGAATGGCACCGATATGATCATAATGGGAATGACTGATGCAAATGTAATCTAACGGTCTATTCCGTAGCTCATGTTTACAATTCTTAATGAGATTTGACGCACAATAAGCCATACCACAGTCAATTAATGCCGTTTTTTCCGCTCCCAGTATTAAAAAAGCATTACCGCCTTTTCCGCCTGTGACATCTATAATTCTATCCATTATCCCTTTTATGTACCTTCCTTGTATTTACTGAGTCACAAAAACAGCTAATCATCCAGCCCGCCCCTAAACCAACCACCAGCGGTATAATCCACCCCATTCCAATATCAAAGAATGGCAGAAAATTACGATAGATGATAAGAACCCCCTGAATACCCTCTTGATTTTTAACACTCTCCGGCATTGCATTGATCCCATCAGCGATACTGACCAACAAGGTACATAGAGTTGTCATCATATATACAATCTGTCGGTCTTTAAAAAGTGGCGATAATAATGCCAAGAGTATTAGTGTGATGGCTAATGGATATAAAAACATTAATACCGGAATGGATAAAGAAATAATCTGTGTCAATCCAATGTTTGCAATCAGGCACGACAAAACAGTAAATAACACTACATAGGATTTATAACTAAGAGAATCAGGAAATAGTTCCTGAAAAGTTTCCGAACAGGCAGTAATCAACCCGATGGCCGTTTTTAAGCAAGCAAGGGTTACAATAATTGCTAACAGAATGCTTCCCAGAGATCCAAAATAATAATTGGCAATTTGCGCTAATGCAATCCCGCCATTTTCCGACAGTTCATATTGACCAACACTTGTCGCACCAATATAAGCCAAGCAGCCATAGATTACTCCCATCAAAAGAACACTTATACTGCCTGCTTTAATCGTGCCAATCGCAATATTGCGCGGGCTTTGAACCCCAAGCCCTTTAATCGTCTGAACAACAATAATACCAAAGGCCAGGGATGCCAATGCATCCATGGTATTATACCCTTCAGTGAATCCTTTGAAAAAAGGATCTGTAGCATAGATCCCATAGATTGCAGCATCAGAGACACTGCCCATTGGCTTTAAAAAACTCACGATTACTAAAAACGCTAAAAATACTAAAAATAGAGGATTTAAAATCTTCCCTACCCAAATTAAGATTTTACTGGGCTTTAATGAAAAAAGCAACGCAACGAAAAAGAATAGGATTGTAAAAACAGCCAGCCCCAGAGTCTGGTATTCATTTGCAATATAGGGTGCCAGCCCAATTTGATATGAAACCGTCCCGGTTCTGGGAAGTGCAAAAAAAGGACCGATGGTTAAATACAATAAGACCGTCATGATGTATCCATAAACAGGATGGACACGACTGGCTAAATCAAACAAGCCATTGCTTTTTGAGACGCCAATCGCTACAACTCCTAAAAAGGGCAGCCCTATCCCTGTGACGAGAAACCCGATGGTTGCACTCACAACATTGCTGCCGGCTTCTTGACCCATATGTACAGGAAAAATCAAATTACCGGCACCAAAAAATAACCCAAACAACATGGAACCAATCAATATATAGGATGATAACGTCAAACGTTTATCCATAAACCACTCCTACTTTCAAAGTTATATCTTTATTTTGCTACACCTTAGCACATTATTGAAGTATATAACGTTTTGAAAAAATTATCAATTACATAAACATTTTCTCACTCAATGGTCTATTCCGCTGGGTGGCTTAACATTTTTCCGTTCATTGCATTATCTTATTCTTTATCCAAAATCAAACTTCATCGTAACTAAAAAGAATGGGTTTGGCGCATTTTGCGCCAAATCCATTCTTTATATCATAGGAAAAACGCTGCCTTTGGCAGAACGCTGCAGGCGAATCCTCGTTTCAATATCCTCTAGAAGCTTGGTAAAATACATAGAATCTTATCAATGTCATCGGCTATGGCTCCATTAGCCTACTGTTAATAGGTAGCACACGAATTTATGACGGTCTAGGCTTTTTATCAACTCACCATTATAATGCTTTAGGATTCCATTCCTTTAACTTATTCACATGGGAGCCAGCCAGGTCCATAACACTCATACCATGGAACATGGCGTCCTCAGGAGTAATGGTGAGAATCTGAATGTCATCATAAAATAAAATGACATTCTCCCCGTTATAATCCAAAATATATTTATCCGGATTATAATTTTTTAACTGGCTGATACGATATAAGGAACCAGCTACAAAATAAGCTCGATACACGGGCTTATAGCCGCCATACTCCGCACTGATCGTCGGCAATTGCCAAGCACCATCTACAACCAGCCCCGATGTGCCATCAGGCGCTAACTGAGCTTTAGGATGAACCTTGTCCTTATCCAGAAAATTTTGCGCCAGAGCAATTCGCTCCTTACTCTCAGGATGATCGGAAAACAGATCACTCTGCGAGCCTTTTTCCAAACTGGCAAGTTTCATCAAACCCATTTTCATACTATAGGGATTATAGCCCGCCTTAGAAGACTGAACATATCCCAGATAATCAGCTTCTCTCTCATCAGATCGGCTATAGCCGGCCATAATCGCATTCATGGCTAAATTCTGAAGTATCGCAGCCTTATCACCAAATACTGCAATGAAACCGATATTGAGCAATAGATTTTTTTCAATTTGTTTTACCGAGTGCCGTTTGACCACATGTCCTATTTCATGTCCGATAACACCAGCTAATTCATCATCAGATGGCATCAGATCCACTAAACCCTTAAATATGTAAATAAACCCGCCAGGTGCTGCCATGGCATTGACATCTTTGGAGTTTAAAACTTTAAATGAATAAGGTAAATCTTTTCTGTCACTGACAGCTACCATGCTCATACCTATTTTAGTTACCCGTTCTTGCAGCGCTGGATCATCCACCACGCCATATTTCTCTTCAAGCTGCTTGCCCACATCACGGCCAATGCTGATTTCACTCTTCGTGCTAATCATAGCGGCCTGAGCACACGGTATTCCATACAGGGTAACAATGCAAACAATTGCAGCAAAAGCCACTCCTACGCGAAATATTATTCTATGTACCATTTGAGCCCTCCAATCGAATACATCCTGCTGTAGCATCTCATGAATATTCTATCATATCTGGCACAAAATAACTCACAGAAATAATTTCCTAGCCGCCTAAACCGTATCTCCCCTGCATTCTCCCCTAGATTTTTCTATAGCTTTCGTCTCCAAAGACAATAATATATGATTAGCCAGGTATGCCAAAAAAGAAGACAAAACCGTCCCCCAGAGAATCTTCGGCAAATAATTCATCCGTAGCCCATCAAACAGCAGGACGCCTAATCCTCCCGCATGAATCACAGCTGCAATGGTCGCAATGCCAATGGTAGAAACGGTTGCTATGCGGATGCCGCCTAAAATAACCGGCAAAGCTAAAGGCAATTGTATTTTAAAAAACATATATTTGGTACTAAGCCCCATCCCATATCCTGCCTCGATAATAGAAGCATCAATGGACTGAAAGCCCGTTACTGTATTCCTGACCAAAATGTATTGATTGTAGATGACTAACACAGCAATAGCTGTCATCTTTCCCAAACCGAATGCTGGAAGCAAAAAAGAAAACAAGGCTAAACTGGGTATGGAATAAACAACGCCAAAAAAAGACAATGCAGCCGTGGACAGCCATTTTGACCGTGCAATTAACAATCCTACTGGTATTGCCAATAAGAGAGAAATCAGCATACTCAAACAAACCAAATACAAATGTTCCAACAGCAATATCAACATTTGATCATAATATTTTAATAAGTACGTAAACATATTCAGCCCCTTGTTCATTAAGCAGATAAAATTTTGCCCTGCCTAGTACTCACTTTAAGCTGCTCCCATGTGATTTTTCCTACCACGCTTCTTCCACTATCCTCTACCAGTACATGATTTTGATCATGTTCTAAAAAATACGTCAATATGTTGTGCAAGGATTCTTCTGTACCCACACGAAAAGCACGATCACTGACCTGGGGATCAACTGGCAGCATTACTGATTGTGCCTTTAGTACTTTTAATCGCTGCACAATATCCTGGGTTGCAATCAAGCGGGCAACATATTCATTCGCCGGCTTTGCAATAATCCCATAAGGTGTATCAAATTGCTGAATTGTTCCCTCATGCATAATCACCACCTTATCCCCTAGCTTAAATGCCTCGCTAACATCATGGGTCACAAATAATATGGTTTTGTTCAACTTCCTTTGAATGCGAATCAGCTCCTCCTGCAAGTTCTGCCGCGTGATGGCATCAATCGCACCAAAAGGCTCATCCATTAACATAAGATCCGGATCAGCAGCCATCGCTCTGGCCAAGCCGACTCGCTGCTGCTGCCCTCCCGATAATTGTCTTGGATATCGCTTTTTAAAATCCCGGGGGGAAAGGCATACCAGCTCTAAGAGCGCATCCACCCGCTTGGCAATTGTATCTGTATCCCATCTTAAAATTTGAGGGATGGTTCCAATATTTTCTTCAACTGTCATATGAGGAAATAAACCAACCTGCTGAATGACATACCCAATCTTACGTCGATACTCTTCTATTTTTAAGTTTTTAATAGGCTCTCCGAAATATAAGATTTCCCCGGATGTTGCCTCATAAATTCGGTTCACCATTTTTAATAGAGTTGTCTTGCCAGATCCCGAAGTTCCTAAAATAGTAATAAAGCTTCCTTCACTAATACACATATTGACCCCTGCTACAGCGTATTGAGACGTATTGGCATACTGCTTGCTTACATTACGAAACTCAATTGCAGTTCTAGCCACTTTATTACCTCCTTTCTCATTTCCTAAATCTCGGCACCGCTACCCAATCATTTGATCGTATTAAAAAACTCCTTTGCTACCTCAGCGTATTCCCGTTTCTTTATATCCACCTCAGCATTTAAAGTAATCACTGTCTTGTTATCCAGCTTTGCTGTCACTTTATTCAAGATATCTTTTATCTCAGGGTACTTTTCCACTACATCCTGTCTGATAACAGGAGCAATATTATAAGGCGGCCATGCATGCTTGTCATCTTCCAATACAACAAATTCATCCTTGCTCAGCTCTCCTTCTGTGGTATATGCTACCGCCAGATCTGCCTTATCATTGTGAAGTACATCATATTTAATGCCATTATCATACAGCTTGCGATCTTTAAAATCAAAAGAACCATATACCTTGACTAAGGCTGGCAGTCCATCTGCTCTCTCATCAAATTGACCTTGGGAAGCAAACCGGATTTGACTTACCTGTTTCTGCAAATCAGAGATTGTACGGATCTGATATTGCTCTGCTGCTCTTTTACTCATCACCAGACCTTGAGAATCATTGGCGGCGGAAGGATCCAGCCAAATCAATTTGAATTTTTCTTTATATTTAGCAGAAACCTCCTGATAGACTTCTTTTGAATCAAATTTAGGAGCTTCTTTTAATATCGTTAACAAACCTGTCCCCGTGTACTCAGGATAAAAATCAATATCATTATTCATTAGCGAGTTATGAACAATTGCGCTGCCTAAGTTTAACTTGCGCTCGACTTTATAGCCCGCATGTTCCAGGGCTAAGCTATACAACTCACCTAGAATCAGAGATTCTGTAAAATCCTTTGAGCCTGCTTTTATCGTCACCTTATTCCCTTTGGTTTGCTCAGAGCTGGCAGAGTTACTGCCGCATCCTGTTACAACCAGTAGCAGGGCTGCCATGGATAACAACAAAAACATTCTGAATCCGGATATTTTTTTAATCATTTTCCACACTCCTATTGCTTTAATCCCGTTGATACTTCGTAATCATATGCTGCACGGCTGTTAAGGATACCTCTGTCAAAACGGATAACAATGCTACTGACATCCCTCCAATTAATAAGATCCTTACATCATTCATTCCAATACCAGTAAAGATAAAATCACCTAGTCCGCCGGCACCGATATAGGATGCTAATGTGGCACTGGCGATAACCTCCGTAGCAGAGGTTCGCAATCCTGTGAGTATGAGGGGCATTGCTAAAGGAATTTCGATATCAAAAAGAATCTTGCCAGCATTCATTCCCATACCAGCTGCACATTCCAGCACAGAAGGGTCAATATTTCTAAATCCCGAATACGTATTAATCAATATTGGCGGAACTGCCAGTAACGTAAGTGCTAACAAAGCAGGTACAAAACCCGTACCTAATATGGGCATGGCAATGACAAGTACCGCCAGGCTGGGTATAATGCGCAGAATGGTAAAAGCATTGATCACAGAATAAGATACACTGTCATTTTTTGAACACCAGATTCCTAAGGGTACGGCGATCATGAAACTGACAACAATGGCAGCCAGGCTGATCTCAATGTGCACAATGACAGCCTCATAATATTTATCAATATTGAGTAATAGATATGCAATGCTCTCATTTATCATTCTATTTCCCTTTCTCATGCAGTATGAATCTCTTGCATTCCTTATCATTCTTTATGGAGTAAGACTATTTTATAGACCGTTTATTTTCCGTACCACCAAAATAAAAAATAAAAAGACCAAGTAAATTCCCCTGCATAAAAGAGAAATCAACTTAGCCTCCAGTACTCCCGGTCAGCCTAATCTATGATTCTATCATTATTAAGCTAAAATGCACTATTAAAAACACCCTTGCCAATCTATTTTTAACATGTTATTACACTTTCCAGTGCAATAACAGTGGATATAATACTGAATAAAACATAAAGTTTCTAATATCTAATAAAAAAAATTATACTTTGTGCATATATAAGCAGGTATTATTGGATCAATGTAGTATACTATATAATATAAATTCTATATATAGTGCGCACTATATACTATAGAAGGTGATTTTATTATACAACTTACCATACGACAGACTAATATTCTAGAAATAATACAGACCCTCGGTCCAATTACCGGCAACAAAATTGCAGAAAAACTAAACCTCAGCCGGGCAGCTCTTCGTTCTGATTTAGCTATTTTGACCATGTCCAAGCTCGTCAGTGCAAAACCGAAAGTCGGCTATTACTTTACAGGCCGCGACCTGCAACAGCTAAATACCATGTCTTTTGATGCCATTCTCATTGCCGATACCCTCTCTGCGCCCATTGTGGTAAAAGAAAATAGTACCGTCTATGATGCGATCCTTACCTTATTCACAGAAGATGTGGGAACGATTTTCGTAGTATCCGAAGACAACTTCTTAGAAGGGGCCCTTTCACGAAAAGATTTGTTAAAGGCAGCGATGGGAGGCAAAAATAATAACGATCTTCCCGTCAATATTATCATGACACGAATGCCAAAGATCATCTTAACAACGCCGGAGGAATCGGTGTTATCAGCCGCTCAGAAGCTTTTGTATCATCAAGTAGATGCCCTGCCGGTAGTAAAAATCATAAAAGAAGGTGAAACTACAAAATATCAGGTAGTTGGTCGTTTTACCAAAACCAACATCACGCGACTCTTTGTTCAATTGGCAGAAAAATAATCGTTTATTCAAAATTCCAAGACAAAGGAGGCCCTCTTTGAATACTCTACGTAACAGCCAAGTTCCCGTCGTATACATACTCTCTGATTCTATTGGCGAAACAGGAGAATTGGTTGTAAAAGCAGCGATTAGTCAATTTAATGGTGCCAACATCGAGCTTGAACGCAAGCCTTATTTAAAATCGGCTGCACAAATTGATGCCATATTAGAAAAAGCAGACCAAAGAAACGCAGCGATCTTCT
>JBEQCC010000089.1:0-8056 GCA_041639455.1 Pelosinus sp.
AGATGATTCGACAGCGGCTGTTGTCGTGCAATTTCCTAATTTTTTTGGCTGCATTGAGGATTTAAAAAGCATCGCAAAAATGACCCACGCTAAGGGAGCATATCTGATTGCTGTTGTTGATCCTATTTCTATGGGGCTTTTAGAATCTCCCGGTGCGCTAGGTGCAGATATTGTAGTTGGAGAAGGTCAAGGCTTAGGAATTCCAATATCTTTTGGCGGCCCATATCTCGGTTTCTTTGCAACAACGGAAAAGCTCATGAGAAAAATGCCCGGCCGAATTGTCGGTCAGACAGTAGACAATAGAGGCAATCGTGGTTTTGTACTGACGCTTCAAGCTCGCGAACAACATATTCGCCGCGAAAAGGCAACCTCAAATATTTGTTCTAACGAAGCGCTTTGTGCTTTGACATCTGCCGTTTATATGAGTACTTTGGGTAAAGCAGGTTTACAGGAAGTTGCATTACAATGCATTCAAAAAGCCCACTATGCATATCGTTCACTGACAAGCCTAAAAGGATGTGAACCGGTATTCTCGGGAGCATTTTTTAAAGAATTCACTGTTAGACTGAACAAACCAGTTTTCGATATCAATAAAAAATTATTGGCTAAAGGAATCTTGGGAGGATTAGACCTTAGTAAATACTATCCCGAACTTGAAAACTGCATGCTCATCTGCGTTACTGAAAAACGTACCAAAGAAGAGATAGACTGGTTGGTTCGTGAAATGGGGGAAGTGTTATGAAAACAAAACAATCGACTATATTCGAAATAAGCAAACCTGGGCGTTGTGCCTTAGATCTGCCTAAAAATGACGTTCCCGCCTATGAGATAGAAACACTTGTACCAGCTGATCTTTTGAGATCCAAGTATGCGGAGCTTCCAGAAGTAAGCCAACCTGATTTAATAAGGCATTACACCGCTCTTTCGAGGCGAAACTTTGGTGTTGACTCGGGATTCTACCCCCTTGGTTCATGTACGATGAAGTATAATCCTAAAGTGAATGAAGATGTTTGCCGGTATCCGGGCTTTGCAGATATTCATCCTTTGCAGGATGTTGCGTCAACCCAAGGAGCGTTAGAACTTCTATATCAAATGGAACAATATTTAGCAGAAATTGCCGGAATGGATGCGGTTACAATGCAGCCTGTGGCGGGGGCTCATGGCGAGTTGACAGGATTAAAACTCATCAGACAGTATCATCGCTCCCGGGGTGAAGTAAGAACTAAGGTGATTGTGCCTGACTCTGCTCATGGTACAAATCCGGCCACCGCAACTGTTTGTGGTCTGGAAATCGTTGAGATTAAGTCCAATGATGACGGCTCAATTAACCTGGATGCGCTAAGAGCTGCTGTGGGTTTGGATACTGCGGCATTTATGCTTACTAACCCGAGTACGTTAGGGTTGTTCGAAAAAAATATCAAAGAAATTGCCCAAATTGTTCATGCTGCCGGAGGACTGTTATATTACGATGGAGCTAATACGAACGCAGTAATGGGGATTGTGCGTCCAGGCGATATGGGTTTTGATGTAGTGCATATTAACCTCCATAAAACCTTTGCGACGCCCCACGGCGGCGGCGGACCTGGCTCCGGGCCTGTCGGTGTAAAAAAAGAGTTAATTCCATTTTTGCCTGTTCCCATAGTAACCTTCGATGGGGGAAAATATGATCTGGAATATGATCGACCTCTCTCCATTGGAAGAATGCATTCTTTTTATGGTAATTTCGGCGTGATTGTTAGGGCCTATGCCTATGTCCGGACGATGGGACCAGATGGACTTCGGCAAGCAAGCGAAGATGCCGTTCTAAATGCAAATTATTGTTTAAGTCAATTAAGAGAAGACTACTATGCTCCCTTTGATCGGTATTGTATGCATGAATGCATAATCACCTCTAAAAATCAAAAGCAGTTTGGCGTGAAGACGCTGGATATCGCAAAACGACTGTTGGATTATGGGTATCACCCGCCGACCATTTACTTTCCGCTTATCGTAGAGGAAGCGATCATGATTGAACCTACCGAGACGGAAAGCAAAGAAACACTGGATGGTTTTATTAAGGCTATGCGGGAAATAGCGAAAGAAGTGAGAACGGACGTAACGCAAATTCTTGATGCTCCCCACGACACCGTTGTGGGAAGGCTTGATGAAACTGCGGCGGCACGCAAACCGGTAGTAAGATGGAAACCTTAGATTTGCTGACCCAAGAGGGGTGGCGGATCAGGCAGAAGAATTTTCAACCTGATATTAAATTTTCATATCCAAATGAAACTAAAGCTGTAAGTGTTACAGGCGGTACATGTGGTTTAAACTGTGCACATTGCGGAGGTCATTATTTAAAGAGGATGAAAGCACTTGAAGATATCCCCGAGGGGAATGAAATTACAGCACGCAGCCTTTTAATCAGCGGCGGGTGTACAGCCGAAGGCAAGGTTCCCATCGCTGAGCATATAGTCAAAATTGCGGCAATGAAACAAAGGATGAAATATAACGTACATGTTGGTCTGGTTGACGAGGAAGACATACGGGAAATAGCTAAGGTAGCGGACAAAGTTTCCTTTGATTTTATCGGGGACGATGTGACGATAAAAGAAGTCTTAGGAATTGATCGTACCGTTTCAGATTATGTCGCATGCTATCAGAAGCTTAGAAAAAGTTGTTCCGTGATCCCCCATATATGCATTGGGCTTTATGGGGGAGAGATTAGAGGTGAATATGAAGCGATTAAGCACCTAAAAGCACTTGGCGTAGACGGGATTACTTTTATTGTATTTACTCCAACGAAGGGTACACGTTTTGCTGATTGCAAGCCCCCTCCTATTGAAGATGTATTAAACATACTGGTTAGCGCGAGAAGAGAGCTTCCCGCGCTGCCGATTCATCGTGGATGCATGCGGCCAGGAGGTGCCTATCGTCAGGAATTAGACTTATGGGCAGTTCGCTTAGGGATTAACGGCATTGTAAATCCAGTTTCAGGGGCGGTACGGTTGGCTCAAAGTCTCGGACTGACGATAGAGCGGCGAGAGGAGTGCTGTGTATTATGACGTTATGGAAGTTATCTGCGGGAACAGCCAGTGTAATTGGTAAAAAACGAATAAAAAGTGAAGCGCTTCCCAATACCGCCTATATTATGCTGGGTGATAAATGTCGCAACAACTGCAGCTTTTGTTCCCAATCTCAGAGCAGCAGTGCAAGAGGAGATCTTTTATCTAGAATAACATGGCCTGCCTTTGATGCGAACGAAGTTACAACAGGTATTTCCTCAGCCTATTTGAAAGGCGATTTAAAACGAGTCTGCCTCCAGGTTGTTAACAGCGAAAATAGTTGGGATGCTACTTTGGAAGCAGTACGAAAATTAAGTGCAGATGGTCTTAAGCCTATTTGCGTGTCAAATCATATCGAGGATGTCGGGCAGGCCGCCGAAATGATTGCAGCAGGAGCTGAAAGAATTTGTATCGCAATGGATGCTGCCACTTCGGGGATCTATCGACTTGTTAAAGGTCAAGAATGGGAAGACAGAATCCGTCTGTTACAAGAATGTGCGGATACTTTTCCGGGAGCAGTAACGACGCACCTTATCGTCGGACTTGGTGAGACGGAAGAAGAAGCGGTGAATTTTATCGCTGATTGTATCGGACTTGGAATCACTGTGGGGTTATTTGCTTTTACACCGATACCGGGTACGGCTATGGCTGACAAGAGGCCCCCTTCCATCTCTCACTACCGGCGGGTGCAAATTGCTCATTATCTTATGCGTAACGGCTATTGTCGCAGTACAATCCGCTTTGCCAAGGGAATCATTAGCAGTTATAACGTTTCTGATTTAGCTAAGATGCTGGCCGATGGAAAGGCTTTTGAAACCACCGGCTGCACTGACTGCAATCGACCGTATTATAATGAACGGCCTGGCGGAATTATGTATAATTATCCTCGATCGCTCACCAAAGAGGAAGTTGAGCAAGCAATGATGGAGAGCGGTATAGGTGGTGAATCTTATGGTCTGGCGTGTTCTTGATACCGGCATAAACAATGCTGCCTTGAATATGGCAATCGATGAAGCAATTCTCTTGGCTCATAGTGCGGGAGACGTTCCTCCTACCCTCCGATTTTACGGCTGGAAACCAGCCGCAGTAAGTTTGGGATATTTTCAAAAAGCAAAATCCGAGATTGATCTAGAACAATGCGATACATTGGGCATCGATGTAGTGAGAAGATTGACGGGAGGTCGAGCAGTACTGCACGAAGCAGAATTGACCTACAGTATTGTCGTTAAAGAGGATTATCCTCTCATACCCCAAACGATAACTGCATCATACCGGTATTTTAGTAATGGACTTCTTGCCGGCTTGGAAAAGATGGGTATTAGAGCGCAGATAACTATGCCACGCGGGGCATATGGTAGGGTAAGAGAAAAGGAGCAACATTCATCTGCCGCATGTTTTGATGCTCCATCCTATTATGAAATTACTTATGAGGGGCGCAAGCTGGTTGGCAGTGCCCAAGTTCGTAAGCATGGCGTGATACTTCAGCATGGATCAATTCTGTTACAGTTCTCTGCTGAAAAACTTGCCGCTGTACTGAAGGTTTCTTCCTCTCAGAGACGACAATTCATGATCGGCATGTTGTCTGGCGGCGTGACATCGATTGATCAAATTCGAGGGTGCTATACAACATGGGAGGAGACGCGTGATGCTGTAATGGCTGAATTTGGTCCGAAGATCGGTGTTGATACCCAAAGGGGATGTCTGACCCAAAAAGAAGTAGAAACCAGCAATATGCTCATAGAATCTAAATATAGTCAATCCCAATGGAATTTACTGCGTTAAGAAAAGAGGTGGAAAAGCATGAGTTATGATGTAGCTGTTATTGGCGGCGGTCCGGGAGGATATGTAGCAGCCATTCGGGGGGCCCAGTTAGGCGCTAAGGTCCTTTTGATAGAAAAAGATCAATTGGGCGGTGTCTGTTTAAACCGGGGCTGCATTCCGACCAAGACGCTCTTGAAAAGCGCTGAAAAATGGCGTGATCTACAACATTGTAATGAATTTGGTCTTACGGCCGACAATCTTGGCTTTGATTTTAAATTGGTGAGCAAGCGTATGAATCAGGTAGTAGAGCAGATGCAAAAGGGTATTGGGCAATTGATAAAAAGTAATGGTATTGATTATAAAGTCGGAAGGGCAAGTCTTACGGCCCATAATCAAATAAGCGTGAACACGAATTCAGGGACTGAGCAGCATTCTGCTCGGAAAATCATATTGGCAACTGGTTCTGTGCCAATGGGTTTGCCAGTACCGGGAGGCGAGTTGCCAGCGGTTATCAATAGTGATCAATTATTGGCAATGAACCAGGTGCCTGGAAATATGGTTGTTATTGGTGCCGGAGCCGTTGGGATTGAATTTGCGGCAATTTTTCAGTCCTTCGGCTGCAACGTTACTGTGATCGAAATGCTGCCGCACATATTGCCGAATATCGATAATGAAATCGTAAAACGTATGGCGCTGCTCTTGCGTAAGCAGGGAATCAACATGTTGACCAATACCCGTGTGACTGGAATTAAACCCGGAAGTAGGGGAGCTATTGTAGAGATTTCTAATGGAACCAATACGCAGCAAATCGAAGCAGAAAAGGTGCTGGCGTCAATCGGAAGAATACCGATGGTTTCTGGATTAGGCTTAGATGAGGTCGGAATTGAGTACACTTCAAAAGGTATTAAGGTCAACGCAAAAATGGAGACAAACGTTGAGGGCGTTTATGCAATTGGAGATGTCACAGGAGAATTCATGTGGGCACATGCTGCCTCGGCTGCGGGGATGATTGCTGCAGAAAACGCCTGCGGACAAAATGTAGCGGTAGACTACAAGGCAGTTCCGGGGTGTATATACACAACACCGGAAGTGGCTATGGTGGGACTAACCGAGCAGGAAGCACTAGCTCAGGGGAAAGAGTTTAAAGTAAGTAAGTTTAATTTCGCTGCGAATAGTAAAGCAGCATCAATGGGTGAAACTGACGGCATGGTAAAAATCATTGCCGATACGATAACGGATGAGGTTTTGGGAATGCATATTCTAGGAGCCCATGCCAGTGATTTAATTATGGAAGGGGTACTGGCAATTCAAAACAAACTGCCGGTGAAGGCAATTGCAAATACCATCCATCCGCATCCCAGCTTATCTGAAACCATTATGGAATGTGCTCATGGGATTAACGGTCATATTGTGCACCAAGTGAAAAGAAAAACATAACTGGATGATCTTGCTGCAGGAAATCCAGTACATATAGAAGGTGGAGGGAAAGCAATGATTAATTTGAAAGAATTTGACCCTGAGCTTGCTGAAGCGATCGAGCTTGAGAAAAGCAGGCAGCGGAATAAATTGGAGCTAATTGCTTCGGAGAATTTTGTAACCCCAATGGTCATGGAAGCGATGGGAACGGTATTGACCAATAAGTATGCGGAAGGATATCCTGGTCATCGCTACTACGGCGGGTGTGAATATGTAGACATTGTTGAAAGGGTGGCGATTGAAAGGGCAAAGAAAATATTTGGGGCGCAGCACGCCAATGTCCAGCCTCATTCCGGGGCGACAGCAAATACCGCAGTATATTTTGCTTTTTTAAAACCTGGCGATACCATTATGGGAATGAACTTATCTCATGGAGGACATTTGACTCATGGGAGTCCTGTCAGCATTTCCGGTAAGTACTTTCACGTGGTTTCCTACGGAGTTAATCCTGACAGTCATCTGATCGATTATGATGAAGTACGGGAGCTGGCTCTGACTCACAGGCCGAAGATGCTTGTGGCGGGAGCAAGTGCATATTCCAGAGTAATTGATTTTAAACGTTTTGGTGAAATTGCAAGAGAAGCTGGCGCAATGCTGTTTGTAGATATGGCACATATCGCAGGGCTGGTGGCAGCCGGAATTCATCCCAGTCCGATTCCTCATGCTGATATTGTGACTACCACGACTCACAAGACCTTGAGAGGACCTCGGGGCGGTATTATTCTCTGCAAAGAGGAATATGCAAAAGCAATAGACAAAGCAGTTTTCCCTGGGATTCAAGGTGGTCCGCTCATGCATGTCATTGCAGCAAAAGCAGTTGCATTGAAAGAGGCAATGCTTCCAGAATTTTGCGACTATCAAAAACAAGTGGTCAGTAACGCAAAGGCATTGGCGCAGACTCTAAAGAATACAGGTTTTGATCTGGTATCCGGCGGAACGGACAATCATCTGATGCTTGTCGATGTCAGGAAGCAGAATCTTACGGGAAAGGCAGCCGAAAGATTACTGGATGAAGTCGGTATTACGGTGAATAAAAACACCATTCCTTTCGAGACAACAAGTCCCTTTATAACGAGCGGAATTCGGATTGGTACGGCAGCGGTAACCACACGGGGCATGGAAGAGATCGCTATGAAGAAAATTGGGGAAACCATAGGGGCGGTACTTGAAAATCCTGAAAGCAAAGAAGTGCATGAGCGAGCTAAAGCTGAAGTACGTTTACTTTGCCAGGAATTTCCCCTTTATTAAGAGTAAAGGAATGTCATTAGCCTTGGAACGTTAGTATAGAAGAAAGCATAATGCAAAAGGAGCAGCTAATTGATAGCTGCCCTTTTTTCGCAAACCAAAATTGTCATAGTATCTTAGATCATGCCAAGACCTTTGGATAAAACAAATGCGATTAATCCGCCGATCATAGGTCCAACTACAGGGACCCAGGAATAGGACCAATCAGAATCTCCTTTGCCCGCAATTGGGCATATTGCATGCGCAATACGAGGGCCTAAATCACGGGCAGGATTTAGCGCATACCCTGTTGTTCCGCCAAGGCAGGCACCTAAACCAAAGATCAAAACAGCGACCATATAAGGACCATAGCCGGGGCTCATTGCGCCTACATTCTTGGAGAACATAGCGAATACGGAAAAGACGAGCATAAAGGTAGCAATAATCTCGCAAATCAGATTTTGGGAATAATTGCGAATTGCGGGTCCAGTACAAAAAACGGCTAACTTTACGCCTTTATCTTCTGTAATTTCCCAGTGACCTCGGAAAATAGC
>JBEQCC010000090.1:0-7977 GCA_041639455.1 Pelosinus sp.
CGTGTGCTCTTCCGATCTTATACTTTCTGCACATCTTATAATAAAAAGGAGATCGAAAGATGGATGTACGCCATTTAACTTATTTTATCGAAGTAGCCAGGCACCGTAGTTTTACCAAAGCAGCTCGTTCATTACACATAACACAGCCGTCAATTAGTAAGATGATTAAAATTTTGGAAGATGAATTAGGAACAACCTTATTTTATCGCTCCGCAAAACAAATTGAATTAACGGATGCAGGCAGAGCTGTTCTCCACCAATCCCAACAGATTGTAACCTCTTTTCAAAATCTAACATCAGAGTTAGCTGATGTAATTAACTTAAAAAAGGGTACTCTTGTCATCGGATTGCCTCCGATGGTAGGTGCCAGGTTTTTCCCCAAGATCATTGCTGATTATACGAGGCTATATCCCCAAATCTCTCTTAGTCTAATTGAAGTAGGTTCCAAAAAAGTAGAAGATGGAGTAGAAGATGGTAGCCTGGATATTGGTATGGTGGCATTACCCGTTAATGAAAATAACTTTGAAATGTTTCCTTTTGTCAAAGAGCCTCTGATGCTCATCGTTCATCCTGATCACGAATTGGCGAATCAATCCAATGTGGAGCTTACTGAATTAAAAAATGAATCCTTTATCCTATTGCGAGAAGATTTTACTCTTCATGGTCGTATCGTAAATCGCTGTATTCAAAGTGGCTTTGATCCTAAAATTATCTGTGAAAGCTCCCAATGGGACTTTATTTCTGAAATGGTTGCGATTAATTTAGGGATTGCCATATTACCACGAACGATTTGTAAAGAACTTGACCCCGCCAAGATTAAAACCGTATCCTTAGCAGAACCCATGGTACCTTGGCATTTGGGAATGATCTGGAAAAAAGATCGCTATCTATCCTTTGCCAGCCGTTCCTGGTTAAAATTAACCAGTCAATATTTCGGTATTAAATTGGATTTGCCTTAATATAGGGCAAACCTATATATAAATTTATAAATAAAAAGTCGTACCTTGTGATAAGGTGCGACTTTTATGAGTTATAAAGGGATTACATCCATTTCTTTCTGCGAAAATATACGATCATATATCCGCTAATAAAGGCCATAATTAATAGAATTGCCGGATAGCCCCACTTCCATTCAAGCTCCGGCATATATTTAAAATTCATCCCATATAAACCTACAATAAAAGTGAGGGGAATAAAAATGGTAGCGATAATCGTTAATACCTTCATGACCTCATTCGTTTTAAAACTTACATTAGAAAGATAAAGATCAAGCATTCCCGTAACCATATCCCGATACATTTCAATACCATCAATTACTTGTATCATGTGGTCATACACATCTCTAATATAAATAAGAGTGTCTTTTGTGAATAAGGCAGAATCTCCCCGAGACAAAGCATTTATAATTTCTCGCAGAGGCCAGATCGCTTTTCGTACAAATAGCATTTCATTTTTTAATATATGTATTTCTTTTATAACCTTAGGCTGAGGATGTACAATAATTTTATTTTCTAATACTTCAATTTTATCTCCTAAATATTCAAGAGCAACATAGTAATTATCCACAATACAATCGAGTAAAGCATAGGCAAGATAATCTACACCTTTACTTCTTATTTTACCTGTAGTGCTTTTCATTCGTTCTCGAATCTTTGCAAATGTATCATTATCATTTTCTTGAAAAGACAATATATAATTACTGCCTACAATCAAGCTAACTTGCTCAAAATTGATATTCTTATTATCATAGCAATGAATCATTTTAACAATAATATATAAGTATTCTTTGTTATCTTCCATTTTGGGACGTTGATTAGTATTGACGATATCTTCTAATACTAAAGAATGTATATGAAATGCAGCTCCGATTTTTTCAATCATGCTCACAACATGAACACCGCTGATATGTATCCAACACTTATCTGGTATACTCTTATTCTCTAATAATTCATCAACTTTATCAAATTCTTTCTCATTCCAATGCTCACTACTATAACACAACATTCTTATTTTTACTTTTTCGCTTCGAGTTGAACCGATATGCAAAAGAGTACCGGGAGGAAGACCTACTTTTTTAGTGATCTGCTTATATCGATCTGGCAAACCTACCACCTCTTCTATTCTGAATCCGTATTACTAGATTGGGCCACATCATTAAAATAACGTTCACATACCTGATCATAAGTCATGATGATATCCCGAGGCTTGCTTCCCATATTCGGACCAATAATTTTCATTTCTTCCATTGTATCAATTAAGCGAGACGCTCTTGTATAGCCTATCCGGAATTTTCTTTGCAGCATAGATGCTGATGCCTGATTTAGCTCCATAATAATACGCACAGCTTCTTCAAATAACTCATCTTCAAAAAGATTAGAACCATTCCCTTCTTTCTTCAAACTTTCACAAGCGGTAATTCCCTCCATATATTCAGGAGGCTCTACCTGCTTTTTGATATATTCTGTAAGTTCTTCTACTTCACTATCAGCAATAAACGCACCTTGTACTCTAAGAGGCTTAGACATGCCGATAGGATAAAACAGCATGTCCCCTTTGCCTAGCAACTTTTCTGCTCCTGCCATATCCAATATGGTTCGGGAATCAATTTGGGATGATACAGCAAAAGCAATTCTAGATGGTACATTGGCTTTAATTAAGCCTGTAATTACATCTACAGAGGGTCTCTGCGTCGCTAATACCATATGAATACCAGCTGCCCGAGCTTTTTGAGCTAAGCGGATAATCGCATCCTCTACATCAACTGGCGAGACCATCATCAAATCTGCCAACTCATCAATAATAATTAAAACATAAGGGATTCTTTCACCACTAGAACCATCACCAACTGGGAAACTATCAATTAAATCATTATATCTCCCAATATCACGCACTCCGGCAGCAGCAAACATTTCATAACGTCGCTCCATTTCTTGCACTGCCCAACGCAAAGCAGATGCCGCTTTTTGTGCATCCGTCACTACAGGTGTTAATAAATGAGGCAGACCATTATAATTCGTCAATTCAACGACTTTAGGATCAATTAAAATAAGACGTACTTCCTGAGGAGTTGCTTTAAACAATATACTGGTTAACAATGTGTTAATACATACACTCTTGCCAGAGCCTGTTGAACCAGCCACTAATAAATGAGGCATTTTCCCCAAATCAGCTGTCACAGTCTGCCCTGCGATATCTTTCCCTAAAGCCACCACTAATTTTGAGGTTGCTTTCAAGAATTCGTTACTTTCTAACACATCCCGCAAAGGAACACTTGCTAGAACTTTATTGGGAACTTCGATACCAATAGCTGCTTTACCTGGAATTGGCGCTTCAATTCGCACTCCCGATGCAGCAAGACTCAAAGCAATATCATCTGCTAAATTAACAATTTTACTAACTTTTACACCAGGGGCAGGTTCTAATTCATAGCGGGTTACAGTAGGTCCTTGGCTAATATGGATCATTTTCGCTTTGACATTAAAACTTTCCAGAGTACTCTCAAGGATTTTAGCATTATTGGCTACTTCTTTTGCTCGTTTACTATCTGTTTGATTCGTGGATTTTTGTAATATTGATAGTGGCGGCAATACATACCCTGCAACAAAGGTACTCTCTGGTTCCAGAATCGAATGATTGTCCTCTATTTTCCCCTTATTATTTTGTTTATGTTTTAATTCAACAACATTCTCTCGTGCCTTCGAAGCAGGCTCTTCTCTTCTTGCCTTGTAGCTGGCTTCCTCTGCTTCTTGATGAGCAGCCTGTTCTAATAAACTATCAATTAAAGGTCTGCCAGTAATCGCTGCTATCTCTTTATCCAGCTCTTCTTGTTCATCTTTATTATATTTTTTTAAGAACTGTCTATCCTTCTCCTGATTATAAAAGCTGCCGACTTTTTCAATTTGTTCATATGCAGTAGACAATCCCTGCTGCGTTCTTTCTTTGGCCGCTAAATAAGTTTGATATAATGACCATGTTGTAGCAATTAAAATACCACATAAACTCGAAGCAATTAATATAATAAAAGCACCATAAAATCCAAAAAATTTACGCAGTATAAATAATATCATACCACCAATCAAGCCGCCTCCACTGGCTAAACTTTCTGGAAGTATTTCTCTGTTTTCCAAAATTAAAAAATGATGGATTAATGCTAACAAAGATATATATAGCAGCGCTAGCCCCCAAAAACGAATACTATACACAATACCTTGATCTTTCTTGATATAAAAGCCACCAATGATGATCATTAATAAAGGAATAACAACGGCTCCTAATCCAAAAGAGTATTTTAAAAACTTAGATAGATATAGCCCGATGGAGCCAGTATTAAAATCTAGTAAACTAATAATTGAAATAATCCCTGCTGCCAAAAGAAAGATACCCAATACCTCAGAGCGGAGCCTTGGATTAACAATACTTTGATTATTATCTTCAATATCGCTTATATGACGTTTAGACAATGTTTACCACCTAATTCTTTTTTTATTTATTCTCGTTGTATTATACCATTCCTATATGAAAATCCATATTTTTTTAAGAACATATGTTATTATATATTTGTCTTTATTAAAACTTTTCTGGTTTATTTTAACTCTATATACTATAATTTAAATTTAATCTATTATCAATGGAGGTCTTTATGAATACCCATTTTATTCTACGTGCTACTATGATTGCCGCTTTATATATAAGTATTACATATGCACTAGCACCCATTTCTTATGGCCCTTTACAATTTCGGCTTAGTGAAGCACTTACCGTGTTGCCCATTCTTTATCCTGAAGCTATCTACGGTTTATTTGTCGGCACGTTAATTGCTAATATATTTGGTGGTCTGGGTGTTTGGGATATATTTGGCGGTAGTCTGGCCACACTCATTGCCGCTTGGCTTACCTATCGATTTGGAAGTACTATCTGGGCATATCTATCCCCAATTATCGTCAATTCATTCATTGTTGGCGGCTACCTTTCTATATTATATGCTATGCCCTTCTGGTTTACAATATTATCCATTGGATTTAGTGAAGCAATTATTGTATTTGCCATCGGTTATCCTCTTATCGTTGTACTAAAAAAGTATAAATTATAATATGCATAAGCGGCTAGAATTTTTAGATCTAGCCGCTTATGCATATTATAATTTAAAACAAAAGGAACACAAGGGCGCAGAGATATCCCAGGTTTCTTTGTCATTGCGAACAGAGTGAAGCAATCCCCTACTGTTAAGAGATTGCTTCACTCTGTTCACAATGACAGATCTATAAAACACCATTTATTCTCTCGCAAAGCGCTCTAGGATAATTTTATGGTCCACTAAGTGTAATTCTTTAATACGGGCTTCTATGGTTTTGCGTTCACCAAAAATATTTTCAAGATAGATTTCTCCATCCTTAGGAATAATGGTATCGACTCTTTCTAAGAGTAATTCCTCCACATTTTTATTCATTACATAAACGTTGGCTTCACACATATTTTATCCCCTCCTAAATGCTTTTTAATTTCAAGCAGTACACTATCTACTAAATGAGGCAGCGGTTCTGTCTTTAATCCAATAATATCAATATTCCCGCGATATAAAGGTATTAATATTTTTCGCGCCTTACTAGTCGCTATCACTTCTGCCATTTTCGGCGTAAGTTCTCCAAGCATTGAATTTGCCATAATAATACTCAATGATCCTATGATATAATCAATATCCTTACAATTATGTACAATTGCATTTTCTCCAGTAGCACCTTCATTTGCTCCTGCTTTCAGCATAGCTGAAGTTGCCAGCGCATTTGTACCTAACGCCAAAATATCAATTTGCTCTTTAAATTCTTTTCTTATTTTTTCAATAATGACTTTTCCCATACCGCCGCCTTGTCCATCAATCACTGCAATGCGCATAAGACTCCTCCTTACAACGTAACCCAAGAAATTACTTTAAAAGTAGGAAGACTAATTATCTAATGCAGATAATCGGCCTTCCTTATTTTTACGTACCTATCACGTATCCAAATTTCGTACATCATGGGCATTATCTTCAATGAATTTACGCCTGGGCTCTACCTTATCGCCCATGAGAATGGTAAACATCTCATCAGCAGCCATAGCATCCCCCAACTCGACTTGTAACAGAGTTCTTCCTTCAGGGTTCATAGTAGTTTCCCATAGTTGATCAGCATTCATTTCTCCAAGACCTTTATAGCGCTGTACATTAATATTCTCTCTGCCAATACGAGCTAATAGTTTTTCCATTTCAGGATCACTATATAAATACCAGCTCTCACGACCTTTTTTGACTAAATACAACGGCGGCTGAGCTATATAAATACGTCCGGCTTCAATAAGAGGTTTCATATAACGATAGAAGAAGGTCAGTAATAAAGTACGAATATGAGCACCATCAACATCAGCATCTGTCATGATAATAATTTTACCGTAACGGCTTTTCTCTAAATCAAAATCTTCAGCAATGCCATTACCAAAAGCAGTAATCATAACTCTAATTTCATCACTATTGAGTATCTTATCTAAGCGAGCTTTCTCAACATTTAATATTTTACCACGCAAAGGCAATATGGCTTGGAATCGGCGATCCCGTCCTTGTTTGGCAGAACCACCTGCTGAATCTCCTTCAACTAGATAAATTTCTGTCTGCATAGGATCCTTCAGCGAACAATCTGCCAATTTCCCAGGTAAAGAGCTGATTTCCAATGCATTTTTTCTGCGAGTCAATTCTCTGGCTTTACGGGCTGCATCTCTGGCCCGAGCCGACATGACAGATTTCTCAATAATCTTTTTAGTTACTGCTGGATTCTCTTCAAAGAACTCACTTAATTTGTCAGAGACAATACTATCGACAATCCCTCTAACATCACTATTACCTAGCTTTGTTTTGGTTTGCCCTTCAAATTGTGGCTCCTCAATTTTTAAACTAATAACTGCAGTTAGACCTTCCCGAACATCTTCACCACTTAGATTTTCATCATTGTCTTTTAATATATTTAATTTACGAGCGTAATCATTAACTGTTCTTGTTAGTGCAATCTTAAAGCCACTAAGATGAGTACCACCTTCTTGAGTATTAATATTATTAACAAAACTAAAAATATTTTCTACATAACTTTCATTATACTGCAAAGCAATCTCTACAATACTGGTATCCCGTTTCCCTACCACAAAAATAGGATTGGTATGCAGTACTGTCTTATTTTTATTTAAATGATCAACAAAAGAACAGATACCACCTTCATAGAAAAAAGCTTCATGAGTTTCGGTACGTTCATCTGTTAAATTAATGGTAATTCCCTTATTTAAAAAGGCTAACTCTCTTAAACGCTGCTTTAAGGTATCGTAACTATACACTAACTCTTCAAAAATTTCAGCATCAGGTTTAAATTTAACTGTAGTCCCTGTTTCCTCCGTTTCGCCAATAACTGTTAAAGGTTTAGCAGTATAGCCGCGTTCAAAACCAATTTGATGAATTTTTCCATCCACTTTTACTTGGATATCTAAATATGTACTAAGAGCATTTACTACCGATATACCTACTCCATGGAGCCCGCCGGAAACTTTATAGCCACCGCCGCCAAATTTACCCCCGGCATGCAGCACTGTTAAAACTACTTCTACCGCTGGTTTGCCAGTTTCATGCATACCTACAGGAATACCACGACCATTATCCGACACAATAATACTATTATCTTGGCAAATCGTTACATCTACTTTATCACAATATCCAGCTAATGCTTCATCAATACTATTATCAACCACTTCATAAACCAGATGATGCAATCCTCTGGCTGAAGTACTGCCAATATACATTCCTGGGCGTTTACGGACGGCATCCAAACCTTTTAAGATACGGATACTATTCGAATCATATTCTTTATTCATATAGATACACTCAATCAGTGATGTTTCACGTGAAACATAGGGATAGCTTTATTGGATAATTACGTTAAATGCGCATGGGCATTATAACGTATTTGT
>JBEQCC010000091.1:0-7286 GCA_041639455.1 Pelosinus sp.
ATACTGTACGTCGCGATGTATTAGAAACTTTGCTAGGTGAAGTGTCTTATATCAATGATGTAGTAAAAGAATTAATTCTTTTTGCAAAACCACCAGTGCAAAAAGAGCCGGGTGTTGATTTGAATCGTTTGTTGGAAGAGGCATTATTGCTAAGTTTTAAAGAGTTAGGTGGTGAAAAGATCAATATAAATAAGGAATTAGCTAAGAATCTTCCTATTATTACTGCAGATAAAAATCTTATTAAGCAAGCAATAATGAATATTATGCAAAATGCTATAGAATCCATGGATGGGGAAGGAGTATTGAGTATAAAATCGTGGATGAATGCAGAGCTTAGTATGTTGGTGCTTGCGATAAATGATACTGGGGCAGGTATAACACCAGAAATATTGTCACGTATATTTGAACCTTTTTATACAACTAAATTGGATCGAGTCGGGCTGGGACTGCCTATTGCCAATCGTATTATTGCAGAACATGGTGGTTTTGTTAATATTAGTGCAGGTGAAAAAGGCGGTACAAAAGTACATGTTTACCTGCCAATTGTTGATGATTGTACCAATCGCTTAGCAGTAGTGCATCAACAAATCTTAAACTTACAGTAACATAAACCTTGTTATTTTAAAATATGGGAAAAAATATCCTGTCATATGCTCAGAGCATCCTTCATATATGTTTAGTGTTCTTTAATTTTTGACAAAGAAGGGATGTCTGTGTTTTGTTTTTCAAGGGATGCAATCAGCATATTTGTTCTATTGATTTTTATCCTGTTGCCTATTAGTGCTGCGGCGCAGCAAAATGATTTACCTCAGATTATTATTAACTTGCCTAGCCGCACTTTGCAATTGTATTATGGTAATACAATGAACAAAGAGTATTATGTAGCAATTGGTAAGCCCTCTACACCAACTCCCATGGGTAATTTTTATATTATCAGTAAGGAACGTGATCCCATTTGGATTCCCCCCGGACGTAATTATGTTGTAATGTCAGGACCTGATAATCCCTTAGGGTATCGTTGGATGGAGTTTTTACCTTTATATGGAATACATGGAACCAATGCTCCTTGGACAATCGGTATGGTTGTATCTAATGGCTGTGTGCGAATGCAAGAGGAGGAAGCAGAAGAGTTATTTGAGATTGTTACGAATGGTACGCCAGTAACAATAACCTATGAACGGATTAAAATTGATACTGGAAAAAGTGGGAAAGCATCAATTGGGATTTATCCGGATGTTTATGGCTATAATACTATTACTTTAGCTGATGTGAATGCAAAACTAGCTGAATATGGATATGCGGGATTTGTAAATGAAGAGTTTTTGTCAGCGATTTTAAGAGAAGAGAGTGGTAAGCAAATAGAATTTGCCAAAGAGCAGAATATAAATGTAAATGATACTCGATTGGATCAGAAAGGAATTTTAGTTGGAAATTCCACTTATCTGCCAGTGTGGGCTGTTGCTTCAGCCTGTAAAAGTGGCTTTATATGGGATGATAAGAAAAAGTTAATTTGGAAAGATAATATTGCATACCAAGGTCTGATAAAAAATGATATTATTTATAGTAAAATAGAAAATATTGAAAAATTATTTAGCTTACGGACGGATTTTCGAGAAAATGATGAGTTAGACCTCAATAGTGATTAAAGACTGCATTAGTAGCAGTATAAAAAATGTTATTTATTAGAGTGCTGATAAAGGCAGCTTATTTAGCATAAAATAGAAAAAGGATGCCGGGATAGATTTCCTTCTATTCCGGCATCCTTTTTCAAATAAAAAATGGGAAATATAAAGGGATTTTGCAACTGTTTAGCTAAGTATATAAAGTTGAAATTTATTAATTAAGGTGGTAAGTATATGCCTGAAAAATTTATAATCATTGATGGAAGCAGCTTGGTGCATAGGGCGTTTTACGCTTTACCTCCATTAACTACAAGTAACGGACAATATACAAATGCAGTGTATGGCTTTACAACTATGCTGGTAAAATTACTCGGTGACTTAAAACCAGATTATATGGTTGTGGCTTTTGATAAAGGGAAAATTACTTTTCGTAATGACGTATATGCTGAATATAAGGCACAGCGTAAGCCTACGCCAAGAGAGTTGTCGGAACAATTTCCATTAACGAAAGAGGTGCTGGCAGCATTAGGAATTAGAGAGCTAGAAGAAGCAGGGTATGAGGGCGATGATATTATTGGTACTTTAGCGGCAAAGGCAGGACAAGCAGGGCACGAGGTGATCATTGTTACCGGCGATCGTGACGCCTTGCAATTGATTAATTCTCATACCAAAGTAATGCTAACGAAAAAAGGTATATCCGATATGGACATTTTTGATAAAGATGCTTTTTTTGCTAAATATAACGTGACCCCACAGCAACAAATTGATCTCAAAGGCTTAATGGGGGATGCTTCGGATAACATTCCTGGCGTTCCAGGAGTCGGAGAAAAAACAGCTATAAAGCTAATTATCGAATATGGTTCCATTGAAAATGTCTTAGAGAATCTTGAAAATATTTCAGGGAAAAAACTCCAGGAAAACTTACGTAATAATAAAGAAATCGCCTTATTGTCAAAACAATTAGCGACTATTAAATGTGATATGTCCATCGACTTTGTAAAGTATGATTTTAGAATCCATCCTGATCTTGAAAGGATGAATGAACTTTTTGCTAAATTTGAATTTAAAAGTCTTCTAGCGCGAGTACACAGTATTTTCCCTGGGCATGAGCAAGAGCAAGAAATAGAGGCAGAAGAGCTGCCTCAGATTGATGAGATAACCGATGCTGCTGAGGCGGCGAGTTTAATTACACAGATCAGAAAATCTGGAATCTTAGAATTTTATCCAATCATTACAGAGGATTTACCTACTGTTCGTGTAGAGGGGCTATCAATTATCCTGGAAGGGAAAATTAAATATATATCCAGTAAAACGGCAGGGTGGCAGGAATTTCTAGCTTTGTTTCCAGATGCAACAATTATGAAAGTTACTCATGATGCTAAGAAAATGTATCACGCGTGCGCTAGTATGGGTACTTTCTTAGGAGGGCTTGTATTTGACACGATATTAGCAGCATATCTTTTGGAACCTACTGCAAATGACTATTCTCTTGCGATATTGAAAGAAAAATATCTTGGAAAATTCAGTACGATTCAATGGCAAAAAATGTATTATCAACCTGTTTTTGCGGTATGGGCTATTGAAGTCATACATGATATATACCCGATATTAAAACAAGGCCTAATCGACAATGAGCTAATTCATTTGTTTAACGAAATAGAACTTCCTTTAGTTGAAGTGTTATCCATAGTAGAGAATCACGGAATTAAAATAGATCGTGAATATTTGCAAATTATGTCAGTGGAAATTGGGGCAAAGATTGAGTTATTATTAACTAAGATTTATCAATGTGCGGGTGAAACCTTCAATGTGAACTCTCCAAAGCAGTTAGGAGTCATTCTATTTGAAAAACTAAATCTGCCTGTTATGAAAAAAACCAAAACTGGATACTCTACTGACGCGGAGGTATTGGAAAAGTTAGCTGGTCAGCATGCTATTGTGGATACGATTTTAGAATATCGAATGTTAGCCAAACTTAAATCGACATATCTGGATGGAATGGTTGATCTGATTTCTCCTGCAACAGGTCGTATACATACTACCTTTAATCAAATGGTGACGGCTACAGGCAGACTTAGCAGTTCGGAACCAAATTTGCAGAATATCCCTATACGTACTGAAATTGGCAAAAAAATTCGAGAGTTGTTTATACCTGGTGCAGGGTATGATTATCTGATGTCTGCTGATTATTCTCAAATTGAGCTGAGAGTTTTAGCTGATATGTCGGGGGATGCTAATCTCATTGAATCCTTTTCCAAAGAGCAAGATGTGCATACTCGTACTGCAGCAGAAGTGTTTGAAGTTCCGATGGAAGAAGTTACTTCAGAATTGCGTTCAAGAGCAAAGGCTGTAAATTTTGGTATTGTCTATGGTATCAGTGATTATGGTTTATCACGTGATACAGGTGTCAGTCGCAAAGAGGCGAGCCGATATATTGAGAATTATTTTACTAAATATAATGGTGTGAAAGCCTTTATGGACAAATCTGTTGGTGCGGCTCATCAACAGGGATATGTTACTACTTTACTGGGACGTCGCCGCTATTTGCCTGATATTAATAGCAAGAATTTTAATCAACGTTCCTTTGCAGAGCGTACGGCCATGAATACTCCCATTCAGGGGACAGCCGCTGATATTATAAAAAAAGCGATGGTTGATGTATATCGAGCATTGCAAAAAGAAAATTTAAAAAGTCGTATTCTATTGCAAGTGCATGATGAATTGGTATTAGAAGTACCTCGTGGTGAAGTAGAGCAAGTCTCTAAAATAGTTAAAGAAGCAATGGAGCAAAGTGTTGCGCTAAAAGTCCCATTAGTTGTGGATGTAAAAATCGGAAAGAATTGGGCAGATGCGAAATAACATCAATGACATGAACTAGGAGGTCAAACATGCCAGAAATGCCAGAGGTGGAAATCATTCGACGCAGCCTCATCGATAAAATTTCAGGGCGTACAATTGTAGAAGTTGAGTTTTTATTGGCGCGATTGGTGAAATGGCCTTCGTCTGCAGAGTTTCAAGCTGTATTAACAAACAGAAAAATTGAGACTGTAGCCAGAAGAGGTAAATATTTATTATTTCATTTAGACGATAAGCAAGTCTTGGTTATACACCTTCGCATGACAGGGCGGTTGCAGTATATCACGCGGGATGGAGAAAAAGACAAGTTTACTCGTATTCTATTTAAATTAGATAATGGTGATGTATTGGTATATGCGGATACTCGTACATTGGGAACTTTATACCTAATGCCCTTTGATGAATTGTGGAGAATTGTTGGTCTTTTTACTATGGGACCAGAGCCCCTAACCCCTGAATTTTCGTTAATTTATTTAACGGAAATGCTGAAAAAACACCACGGAAAAATTAAAGCGATCCTACTGAATCAAAAATATATAGGAGGATTGGGCAATATCTATGTGGACGAATGCATGGCTATTGCTGGTATTCATCCAGAACGCATCGCGAGCAGTTTAAGTGAAAACGAAAATGAAAAATTGTATCATGCGATTAATAAAGTAATTGCAGATGGTATAGAGCATGGAGGAACGACCTTTCGTGATTATCGTGATGGTGATGGGAAAAGTGGCAGTCATCAGTATCACCTTAACGTATATGGGCGTAAAGATGAGCCGTGCCTTTCTTGCGGCACACCGATTCATCGTAAAGAGGTAGCCGGCCGTGGAACTCATTTTTGTCCAAAGTGTCAAAAATAAGCACCGAATTGTGGGGGAATGTTTCGTGTATGTGATTGGCCTAACTGGTGGGATTGCAAGTGGTAAAAGTACGGTAAGTTCCATGTTGGCGAAACTGGGAGCTTACATCATTGATACAGATAAGATAGCCCGCGAAGTGGTTATGCCTAAGCAGCCTGCCTTGCTTGCGATTATTGCTCACTTTGGTGATGAAATTATGCTTCCGGATGGAAATGTGAATCGAAAAATGTTAGGAAATATTATATTTCAAAATCCGAAGGAACGTTTCTGCTTGGAAAAAATGATTCATCCCTATATTGAAGCAGAAGTTGATAATTGCATTAAAAAAGCGGAGCAACTGGGGCATAAAGCTGTTGTTATCGATATACCATTATTGTTTGAAGCGGGTTGGCAAAGTAAGGTCGATGAAATTTGGGTGGTTTACACTGATCCATCAGTACAGCTTTCGCGGTTAATCTCTCGCAATCAGTTAACAAATAAAGAGGCTATGGATCGAATTAATTCGCAACTCAAAATAACTGAAAAAGCTAAGCGATCTCATTTGGTAATTGATAATACGTTAGATGTTAAGAATACTAAACAGCAGGTAATAACAGCATGGCAGAATGTACGTGAGAAAATGAATAATGTTATGGCGTGAAGTATAAATTGTTCTACTTTCTTTGTGTTTTGAGTAGAATTCTGTAGGATGATGATACCTACTAACATAGCAATGGAGTGATTTTCTTGGGGATTTTAACCTGGATGAAAGTCCTGGTGCGAAATATAATAATATTGGCCATTATTGGATATGGAGTATATAATACTGACTGGTTTCAAAGAAAATATATTTACCCTTTTCCTTACCAGGATATTGTGTATCAGTATGCCCTGGAGAGAGAGATAGATCCCTTTCTTGTTGCTGGTGTGATACGAACAGAAAGTAAATTTGACAGGAAAGCCTTGTCTCCTAAGGGAGCTTTAGGATTGATGCAGATGATGCCTGAAACGGCAAAATGGGTAGCCGAACAGATGGAAAAGAATGACTTTACGACTACGCAGCTAGAGAATCCTGAAATAAGTATTAGTATGGGAACTTGGTATTTAGCATCCTTAAAAAAGGAATTTAAGGGTAATGAAGTATTGATGTTAGCTGCTTATAATGGTGGCAGGGGCAATGTAAAGCAGTGGATGGGGCAATATGCATGGGATATGTCGTTTCACGACTCTGAAAAAATCCCCTTTGGAGAAACTAAAAAATATGTAGATCGAGTTTTATATAGTAAAAAGCGCTATCAGGAGTTATATGGTAGATAGGAGAGCGGTAGCTTTGCGATTTGAGAAGAACAATATCAGTAAGATACAAGCATATTGACTTTAATTTAGACAATACCTTGTTTCAGGATGTGAAGGTGCGGCAAACAATTGCTTTAGGAATCGGTAAGCAAGCTCTTATTGCAAATGTACTGAAAAATTCAGCAAGTACAGCTGTAAGTGATCAATCTCCTTTATCCTGGGGATATAACCCTGCAATAACGCCAGTTGTACATGATGTCGCAGCGGCTCGTGAACTTTTATCTCAAGCAGGCTGGCAGCGAGGAATCGATGGAATTTGATTATACAAGAATGCCTGGCAATGGGGTTTTGCAGCAAAGTAGCAGGAAGAGAAAACCATTTTACAAAGATAATTGAAAATCTTGTTGACATTTTGTTATGAAAAGGTATAATAATATATGTCGGCGAAATCAAACTCTATAAAGTTGTGCTGAAATAACTTACTATGCGGTCGTGGCGGAACGGCAGACGCGCTAGATTCAGGTTCTAGTGAGGGCTAACTTCATGCAGGTTCAAGTCCTGTTTCCCGCACGAAAGAAAGACATCCGGGCTGGTTGCTCCATAGGCGGGCAAACGGTTCGGATGTTTTTTTGTAATCGGATGTAACGTTTGGCGTTTTCGCGCGACTAACTTCATG
>JBEQCC010000091.1:7296-7964 GCA_041639455.1 Pelosinus sp.
AAGTAAATGTGCTTTACCATATTCCTCGCGGTAGTGGCGGAACGGCAGACGCACCAGCTTGAGGGGCTGGCGGGGGCAACCTCGTGATGGTTCAAATCCATTCTACCGCACCAAACCTTAACTAATGGCTTATAGGCTTTTGCTTATAAGCTTTTTTAATTTTATGTAGAGATCTTTTGCCGGGTGTGATTATGAAGTTTCTAGAAGCATTTGTTGAATTTTACCAAATAATATTTTAAAAGAGTGTATTGTATTCATAAAAAGAAAGTTATTGTTTTAACAAAGTAAGTATGTTAAAATAATAACAAGAAAAGATATAAGAATTATCCGACAATAATATTGTGATAGTAGGAGGGGATTTAAATGTATACAAATGTTATAACGAGTAAGAAATATCTATGTGACAATTGCCATTATCCCTTTATCATTTCAACAGAAAAGGGAGAATTACCAACAAACTGTCCGTTCTGTAACACTCCATTTACGTGTGGAGCACCTGATATTTCTTTTGATGGTTTTGAAAGTGAAGAAAACCTAAAAAAATAAAAGATTTGGCTTGTACAGAAGGAAACAATCATACTAGTTATTTTGCCAATCCCTCTTGAAAAGCCTTTAGAATTTTTTCTAAAGGCTTTTTTCGTAAAGAGATAGCTGTCTGTGTGATTGGT
>JBEQCC010000092.1:0-7889 GCA_041639455.1 Pelosinus sp.
CGGAGCCGGCGGCACCGGTTTCGGCTTTCGCGTTCTCCACCAGACCAGCACAGCGATTGCAATGACAATGACCGCAACGAACGCAATCACTTTACCATATCCTTCCGGCTGCTTGATCTGCACAGTTGTTGTATCCGGCGCAATGATGTTGACGCCGAGATCTTCGTAGCGGACTTTCACAGCCACGCTGCGTGTGCTATCAGCCGACAGAGAAAAACGGATTGCCCCTTTCTCCACCACCGCCGTGTTTTCCTGACCGTCCGCCGTCACACGGACCGATTTTCCTTCAAAATAAGGGTCATTCAAAAGACGCAGATTCTGATTTGCAACGCTGACGGGAATCAGCCGCACCTCGGCCGTCTTTTGCTCCGATTGCCCAAGAGTCGTATTCTTCACTTCCACCTGAATCGACGCGTTCATTTCCAGAATCAGGTCGGCCTGCACATTGCCGCCGCCCCCAGACCCAAAACGGGTCTCCGCCGTATCGCTTTGCGGTTGCAGCAGGTTCAAGACGGCAAATCGTTTGCCGACTAAAATTTCGCCGCTTTGGGCTGTGTAGCTGGCGCCGATATTGCCTAGCGGTACAGTGGAAGTAAGGAGAATTTTCGCTCCATTGATTGAGTCGCTGCGTGCAAGCGGCAAGCGCACGCGCAGCGTATCACTTTGCAGATCACCGCTGCTGACGGCTATTTTGGCAATACCGAATACCTCGTATAAAATCTTTTTGGCGACGCCGCTTAGCTGCGCGACGTCACTAACGTTAAACAACAACCCCTGCCGATTGGCGGAATCGTAAATATTCGCCTGCGGCACGTTGCCCGGATCACCGATCGCAACCGTACATACGCGGATGCCACGCTCCGACGCCGTCTGCATCCCACGGTTGAACTGCTCCTCGGAGACTCGCGTCATGGCCGGATCTTCCAGCCTGATTTCTCCGTCGGTCAGCAAAACCACCGTTTTGTCCGCTGTACTATCCTTAAATAACGTCAACGCTCTTTCCAGTCCCGCCCCGGCGTTCGTATAACCGGTATAGTTCACCTGGCGCAGCGCAGCGCCAATTTGTTCGCGTTTGGCATCCAACGGCTTTGCCACCTGCACGTCACTGCCATAGGTAACAAGGCCTACTGAATAATTCGATGGCAATGTATATAAAATTTCTTCCAGACCATCCGGAGCGAGTTTTTCCGCATCTGTCGTATTCATAGAATTGCTGACATCGAGAAGGAAAACGACTTCATGTTTTTTTACTGTTTCTGCCGCAGTCACGCTGTGGGAGACGCCCAAAAAAAAGATGAGCAGTGCGAGCAGCAAAAGGAAAAGAAACACCGGATTCTTCATAAAATTCGTTTGAATCAATCCGCTTTTCACCACCTTCCCAAAAAAGTTTTTGAAATTCTAAATTCTATGTAAGATTATGCCTTATGCCTTTACCCCGCTTTTGGTTAAAATTTTTTCCTTTTTCTACAAAATTACGTATCTCCTTTCCAGTATTTCCCTTACCAATTTGAACCATTACCGATACAATAATACATTTTGATAACTATTTCATCTGCCAAAAGGTATAGATTTTAACATTTTTTATTAAAATTATATATTTATTTACAAAATTGTAATGTAAAGAAAAGTAAAAAGACTACCATAAAAATGGTAGTCTTTTTACTTTTCTTTTTCTATTTTATTTAAAGTATCCAATTCCAGCGGCAAATAGCTGTTGATCTTTGCTGCCAGGGACATTTTTCACTACCTGGTTGCCAATTCGTTCCGAATGACCCATTTTCCCTAATATTCTTCCATCTGGGCTGGTAACTCCTTCTACTGCTTCTACAGATCCGTTAGGATTATAACGGATATCATAGGTAGGCTGTCCTGTTTCATCAACATACTGAGTAGCAATTTGTCCCTTTTGCCACAAGCTGCTTAGCACTGCGCTGCTGGCAACAAAACGGCCTTCACCATGAGATACAGGAATGGTATGAACCTCACCTAATTCTATGTTATTAAACCAGGGAGAAAGTTTAGACACGAGTTTGGTGTTTGCCATACAAGAAATATGTCTGCCGATTTGATTATAGGTTAACGTAGGGCACTCTGGTGATAAGTCAACAATATCGCCATAAGGTACTAAACCTAGTTTAATAAGAGCCTGGAAACCATTACAGATGCCCAGCATCAGCCCATCTTTTTGTGATAAAAATTCCCGCAGGGCTTCTTTAATTTTGGGATTTCTGAACATGGTGGCAATATATTTGCCTGAGCCGTCTGGCTCATCTCCAGCGCTAAAACCACCTGGCAGCATAATAATTTGCGATTGATCAATAGACTTGACCATTTCTTCTATAGACTCTTCTACTGCTGAGGAGGTGAGATTGCGAATGACCATCGTATCTACGATGCCGCCTGCCATTTCAAATGCTTTGGCAGAATCATATTCGCAGTTCGTTCCGGGGAATACCGGAATAAAGATGCGAGGCTTGGCAAAAGAATATTTTGCTTTTTTTGAATTGCCGGCAAACAACTCCTGCTTCGGTTTTTCCTTACTGGTTTCAGTCTGTGTGGCAAAAACCTTTGTTAAGGGCTGTTCCCAGGCAGTTTGCGCTTTTTCAATATCAATGGAATAACCATTGATCTCAATCCTCGGCTGCTCCTGGGTATAGCCTATAACAGAATATGTCATTTCACCTAACATTTCTTTTACAGCGATACCGGAAGGGATTTCTAGTATCAAGGAGCCATAATCAACAGCAAATAAGTCTTGGGATGACAAAGGAGAAGTAAAGACCATGCCAATTTTATTGCCAAAGCTCATTTTACTAATAGCGGCTGCTAAACCGCCCCTTTTAATTGTATGAGCAGCTAACACATGACCAGCTTTTATTAATTGAGTAATGTTAGCATAGTTCTGACACACGACAGGAAAATCTGGCAATTCATATGCATCACGAACTAAGGGTATTCGTATAATCTGACTTCCGCTCTCTTTGAACTCTGGAGAAATCACCCGGTCCGCTTGAACCACGTTAACGGCAAAAGCCACTAAAGTAGGAGGAACCGTCAGTTCTTTAAAGGTCCCAGACATACTATCCTTGCCGCCAATAGCAGGAATCGAGAACTGTTCTTGCGCATGAAGAGCACCTAAAAGAGCACTAAAAGGTTTGCCCCATTTTACAGCATCTTGCCCTAATCTTTCGAAATACTCTTGCAGGGTCAGTCGAACGGTGTGATATTCACCGCCCATAGCCACGATTTTTGCTACCGCTTCTACGACAGCATATACCGCACCATGGAAAGGACTCCAGGTGGATAGTTGCGGATCATATCCATAAGTCATTAACGTGGCTGTATTCGTATTCCCTTTAAGGACAGGAATTTTACTTGCCATTCCTTCTGTCGGTGTGGTTTGAAACTTGCCGCCAAAAGGCATCAATACGGTACTTGCACCAATTGTACTGTCAAACATTTCGACAAGACCTTTTTGGCTGCATACATTCAGATCACGCAAATTATCGAACCAAGCTGTTTCAAAATCTTCTGCATCACTCGTTTTAGCAGCAAAATAATTTTCAGCTTCTACTGGCGCAGTCACCTGTACATCTACTTTTTGTTTAACACCATTCGTATTTAGAAATTCCCGGCTAATATCAACAATGGAAATTCCCCGCCATAACATGACAAGTCGCCCAGTATCCGTTACCTTCGCCACTACTGCCGCTTCCAGATTTTCTGCTGCGACATAGGACATGAATTCCTCCAGATGATGAGGTGCTATGACTACAGCCATACGCTCTTGAGATTCGGAAATCGCCAGTTCAGTACCATCCAGACCTGCATATTTCTTCGGCAGCGCATCTAAATCAATGACCAGGCTATCCGTCAATTCTCCAATAGCAACCGATGCCCCGCCTGCGCCAAAATCATTACAGCGCTTAATCATCTGACTTGCTTTGGGATTTCTAAACAGCCTTTGTATTTTCCGTTCCGTAGGCGGATTGCCTTTTTGTACTTCTGCGCTGCAGTTTGCCAGGGATTCTTCCGTATGCTCCTTTGAGGAGCCCGTTGCCCCGCCGCAGCCATCACGACCCGTTTTCCCGCCCAATACAACTACGATATCATTTACTGCCGGTCGTTCGCGTACTACATTTTCTTTTGGAGCAGCAGCGATCACTGCTCCGATTTCCATTCGTTTTGCGATAAAACCTTCATGATAAATTTCTGCTACCTGACCTGTGGCTAAACCAATTTGATTTCCATAGGAGCTGTACCCTGCTGCCGCTCCCAAGGTTATTTTACGCTGGGGCAATTTTCCTGCTAAAGTATCTTCTACCTTTGTACGAGGATCACCGCTCCCTGTAACACGCATGGCTTGATACACATAAGATCTGCCCGATAATGGATCACGAATGGCTCCACCTAAACAAGTCGCCGCACCACCAAAAGGCTCAATTTCTGTTGGATGATTGTGGGTTTCATTCTTAAACATAACCAGCCATTCTTCTATGCTGCCGTCCACATCCACAGGAACAACAATGCTGCAGGCATTAATTTCTTCCGAGTCATCCAGATCTGTGAGTTTGCCTTGCAGGCGCAATTCTTTCATCCCCATAACGGCAATATCCATCAAGCAGATATCTTTTTGTCGATCCTGATATACAAGAGATCTGGCTTTATGATATTGATCATAGGCTTTAGCAATCGGCTCTGAAAAATGGCCTGTTCCTATATCTACATTTTCAATTGTAGTGAAAAAAGTGGTGTGCCGGCAATGATCTGACCAATAGGTATCCAACACTTTGATTTCCGTGATTGTCGGGTTGCGTTTTTCCACATCACGAAAATATTGTTGGCAAAATGCAATATCTCCTAGTCCCATAGCCAGTCCCATATCTTTTAACAGCAATTCTAGTTTTTCTGCCGATTGGGTAACAAAACCGGGAATCATCTTTACATCAGCAGGTTTTTCCACTGTTAGTTCAAGACTGCGGGGTTTTTCTAAAGAAGCTTCCCGTGCTTCTACCGGATTGATACTATACTCTTTTATTTTCTTAAACTCATCTTCTGTAATATTGCCTTGTAATACAATTACTTTGGCAGTACGAATGGATAAAGTTTCTGTTTTTGTTAGTATTTGCACGCATTGCGCCGCCCAATGAGCTCGCTGGTCATATTGCCCCGGCAGATACTCTACTGCAAATATTTTATCTTCTGGTTCTATGGTGAGCATTTCATCATAAACATCATCAACAGTCGGCTCAGAAAATATACTTTTTTTTGCTTCTGCCAATTCTTCCTGGCTAATCCCCGATATATCATAACGATTGACAAGGCGTACACGTTTCAAACCTGTAATGCCAAGATTCTCGGTAAGATCAGTATACATTCCCTTAGCCTCTACCGCAAAATCCTGCTTTTTTTCCACGAAAATTCGTTTGACTTCATATGGCATGTTTCTACCCCCTAGTATCGTCTTGCTAGTCCTTGAAAAATGTCATCTAACACGGCAAAGAATAAACAAAACCAACACTTCACCGTGTTACTTACGCTTATAGTTATGTTCATCCTTTGCCTATTTACAACTGTCGATGGTTGCTTTCTTTCCTTGAGACTACATCTTGCTATTGCTATTGTAATATATTATCATTAATTATAATAATTAATAGTATTAATAAAACTTATAAGGAGCGTTTATATATGGACGTTAATTTTGAGTTGTATAAAGTATTTTACTATGTTGCCAAGTACTTAAGTTTCTCAGCAGCTGCTAATGAATTATATATCTCTCAGTCAGCTGTCAGCCAGGCAATAAAACAATTGGAAGAAAAGCTAAGTACAAAACTTTTTTTTCGCAGCACCAAACACGTACAATTATCAGAATCAGGCACACTTTTATTTACCCATGTAGAGCAAGCCTTTCATTTTCTAAAAACAGGTGAACGCAGCATCAACGAATTGCATTCCTTAGAACAAGGAGAGCTAAAAATAGGTGCCAGCGACACCATTTGCAAATACTACTTACTTCCTTATTTTAAACAATTTAACCTTCTGTATCCTAAAATCAAACTCAATGTTACCAATCGCCCATCTCCTGTTTGTGTGGATTTATTAAAAAAAGGTTTAGTGGATATTAGTGTTGTTAATCTTGCCGCCGAAAAACGATATCCGGGCATGACCATCAGCAAATGTAAAATGCTGCATGACGCATTTGTCGCCAGTCTTGCTTTTGCTCATCTGCAAGGTCTACACCTGGTTCTTAAGGATATCGCTGCCTTACCTATTCTCACATTAGAAAAGAATACAACCACAAGAACCTTCCTGGATTCTATGTTCGTCCAGCATAATCTCCCATTTGAGCCTGAGATTCAATTAGGCAGTGTGGACTTAATGATCGAACTGACAAAAATCGGACTGGGGATCTCATTTATCAGCAAGGAATATATACAAAAAGAACTGGCCGACAATCAATTATTTATCCTTCCCCTCGCCACTGATATACCTCCGCGAGAGTTAGGGATTATGACTCATGATTATCTGCCAGTTCCACTTGCAGCACAGAAATTTATTGAATTGTTATAGAAGCTTCACTTCACTTTAGGAATATTACGGCCAGCATAGATTTCTGACATTTCTTTTTTCAAACGCTGTTTGATTTTTTTCTTCTCACCAGGCAAAAGTTCACCTTTGGCTGTACCAAACAAATAATTATCCAAATCAAATTCTTTTAAGATCATTTTGGTATGGAAAATATTTTCCTGATAAATATTCACATCAAGCATCTGATATAACTCACGAGTATCGTGTGCAATGTAATTTTGAATCGAATTAATTTTATGGTCAATATAAAACTTTTTCCCTGTAACATCACGGGTAAACCCTCGTACTCGATAATCAATAATTGCAATATCAGAACTAAAACTGTTAATGAGATAATTCAGGGCTTTTAGTGGTGAAATCTCTCCACAGGTAGAAACATCAATGTCAGCACGAAACGTACTAATCCCCTTATCAGGGTGACTTTCCGGATAGGTATGTACGGTAATATGACTTTTATCTAAATGAGCGACTACAGCATCGGACTTAATTTCCTGCAGATCGATTAGCTCCGGTGCCTCAACTGCCATTTTTCCTTCTGAAATCAGCATGGTTACACTAGAACCTTGAGGATCATAGTCCTGCTTTGCAATATTTAAGATGTTCGCACCAATCATAAAAGCGACTTCTGTTAAAATATTTGTAAGACGCTCCGCATTGTATTCTTCATCAATGTATTCAATGTAGGCTTGACGATGTTCCGGACTTTTCGCATAACATATATCATACATGTTGAAACTAAGTGTCTTGGTCAGGTTGTTAAATCCATACAATTTTAATTTTTTAATTGACTTTATTTCCATATTTCTTCTCCTTACTTGTTGTACAATTTCAAAGTCATGCCCTGAATCAGTACGGTATCATCGTCTGCTAGAAGCTTTGTTGCTTTGACACTTATCATGCTAAAGAATACTTCTAGTCAGATGGATTTTTACCCACCTGACCTAAGTCCCACTTATCCGCCACACTTAGCCCCTCTAGGCTCCTATCTGCTTAAGACAGGAGTCGTAGAGCGGCTTATTCATCGAAATAAAATGTACTTCTAGTACTACATAATAGCCTACTTTTTTATTGCTGTAAATAGTATTTTTTGAATCCCTCTGCGCTTAAAAAATAAAGGAGAAAGGATGTAACTCTCCTATCCTTTAGTATCGTGTTTTGTCAATAAAGTATTCTTAATAGTTATAAAAAAGAACTCTGCAACAAATTTTCATTTGCGAGAGTTCTTACTTTCATAGCTGGGAATTAATTATTATAAGGCAGAAAGGGCTATTTTTAGCACTACCTTTTTAACTTTGGTCGCC
>JBEQCC010000093.1:0-7842 GCA_041639455.1 Pelosinus sp.
TCCAGATGATAGCAAGGAATCAGATTAAATAAATTTAAAAGACAAGCTGTATACGAAAGCAACAGCATCAATAAACTATCCGTCCATAAATAAAATACCAGACAGAGCAATGCACTTAATGTTCCCATAGCAGGTCCGCCGATGGCTACATTGGCTTCCATCTTGGCATTTATCGGCAGTTTCTTGATACGTATAACAGCACCAAGAAAAGGTATAAAAATAGGACTTGAAACAGGCAAGCCAACAACCTTAGATGCCACCAAGTGCCCCCATTCATGCAGAAGCAGCAGGATTACAAACCCAACAGCAAATTTTAGGCCAAAAGCCATTGCATACACCAAAATGGAAATCATCATCGATACCGCCATCGCTACTGTAGACCCCATCTTTAGCATGGCAATAAAGCCCATCATACAAAGGGCTAATTTACTCAGCATCCGCCTGCCTAAACTGACAACCCGCCATGCCTTCATCCGTTCCCCTCCATACACAATAAAAAAGGTTCATACATTCCTTTGTCACAGCCAAGCTTCATTTCAATTTGTCAATTGCGAGCAGAGCGAAGCAATCCTTAACAAGAAGGGGATTGCTTCGCTATGCTCGCAACGACACATTCTAAAAAAACGCCCCTCTACATGTGTATGCATGCGAGGGGCGTTTTATTGGTATTGGTATTTATTTCTTACGATTAATTACATATCAGTTGTTGCTTCTCCCTATTATTTCAATTCTTATTAATCAGCACACTTGCAACATCCATAATAATATTCGAGAATGTTGTCGCTTTAAGGCCTGCCCTACCGATGAATAATCCATCTACCCCATCTTGAATGGCTATTTCACCAGCATTGCTTTTGTCGACACTTCCGCCGTAGATAATATAGCTTTCTTTTGCAGCAACAGTACCATAACCTTCACCCAATACGTCACGAATCATTCCATGTACCTTTCTTACATGAGAAGCTGGCGCAGCCAAAGCCGTTCCTATTGCCCAACGTGGCTCATAAGCAAAAATAATGTTAGCAAGGTCTTTAGAGTTTACATTCCTCAACATCTCATCCATTTGTACTTTTAGAAAACGATACACTTCTCCTTCTGGCAAGATTTCCTCTTCACCTAAGCATACGATTGGCTTCAGTCCAAAGCGTAAGGCAGTTAAAATTTTCAAATTTGTAGTTTGATTACTCTCCTTAAAATAGGCACGCCGTTCCTGATGATTAAGCTCTACGTAAGTACAACCCAATTCCTGTAGCATTGGAGCTGATATTTCACCAGTATAAGCTCCCGCTTCTTCCCAATGCATATTCTGTGCACCGAAGTCGATTCGGGTACTTTTTCGCAGTCGCTGCCCGACGGCATGCAATGCTGTAAAGGGAGGTAAGACGAATAAAGAAAAGTCGTCAAACTGGGCTAAGTTTTCCTCCAAGCTATCAAGTAACATTAAACTTTCCGTGACAGTATTATTCATCTTCCAGCCAGAGCCAATCATAAATCGTTTCATATACTTCCTCCTTTGATAAAACTATAAGGATTTCCGCAGTGAGGGGGCGTAAAGACCAGTGACCAAAATGGACTCTTCCATACTAATGGAACTAGCTTGTCCTTTACCTGCAATGTCCATTGCCGTACCATGATCCACTGATGTCCGTACGAAAGGAAGACCAATGGTCACGCTCACGGTTCGCAGAAAGTCATGCACCTTTGCCGCAATATGTCCTTGATCATGATAAAGACTTAGTACCGCATCACATTTATCACTTTCAAATAACAGAAATACAGAATCAGCGGGCACAGGACCAAAAGCATTTACGCCTTGTTCTATCGCCGTTTTTACAGCTGGAATCAGTACATTGATTTCTTCTTCCCCGCAAATACCATTATCGCCACCATGTGGATTCAGTGCTGCCACAGCAATTTTCGGTGAATCATATCCTAATAGCTTCATGGCTGTGTCAGATTGCAATATAGTGCGAAGCACATTTTCATAGGTTACATATCCCACAGCCTTAGCCAAAGATAAATGTCGTGAAAGGAAAAATATCCGCATTTTGTTGACATGGAACATGGTTAAAACACTTAGCGTATCTGTCAAACCAGCAAACATCTCCGTATGCCCAATATAAGGAATACCAGCCATGTGGATTGCTTCCTTATTAATTGGCGCAGTAGCGACACCGTCAACTTTCCCTGCAACAGCCAGTCTCACTGCCTCTTCAATATACTCGAAAGAAGCCGCGCCTGCTTCTTTGCATATTTTTCCATATGGTATGGCCATATCAATATTGTTGATATGAATGAGATCCAATTCCCCACATTTATATCGCCCAAGTGCCGGATTGCCGATTTCATGAATCGACAGCCTAAGCCCCATCCTATCTATTTCTCTTTGTATAATTCCTCTATTCCCAATAATTAAAGGTTTAACCTTTTCATAGATGCTTGACTGCGCTAGTGCTTTAACGACAATTTCAGGACCGATCCCACAAGGATCGCCGATTGTAATTCCAATTATTGGTCGATTTATTTCCATATTGTAACTCCTTAACATGTTATTTGTTCATCATATATTGGATGCATTCATAGGCTGTATCCTTTTTTCCAATAAGGCCGCCTTTAGTAGCAATTTTGAGACCGTCATAACAACCTCCTTTTAGATTTCCATAGGTTACATGGGGTATTATTTCATCTTCCATCTCGATTGCCTGTGCTTTCATTGCCTTGCAGAATGACACGGTAGCATCTCCCCCCGTCAAATAAACGCCCTTAAGGGGACATTTCATTTTACCTAATGTATACCAAGCGATTTTACCTAAACTCAAAGTAATACGACTGCTAATTTCATCAACGCTTTGATTCCGCGTCTTGGCCTCCATATAAATATCTAACACTAAATTTGCGTTCTCACCAACACGAATGCCAAAAATATCATATTGTTCACTTAATGCGTAAACCTTACATGCAATCGCTTCAGCTAACTCATCATCGATAATGCGATCCAAAAATCCGCTTACATCTAGCCCTAAAAGCCCTGCATGACACTCAGTTTGCAAATAACCTAGCTGAAGGCGTGTGGTCTCGCTCACACTCCCCCCTACTACCATGACTTTCCCACTGCACGCAAGGGGCTTGCTGATATCTTTATATATGGAGAACAATGCTTGAGTAAATGGCCCTGGATCAACTGTAATGTTTGGAATACAGGATGCAAATACCGCTTTAGCAACAATTTCAATATCCATTTGCGATGCTGTATCAATAACGATAATCCTGTTTTTTTGTACCCTCTGGCGGTGTAATGCTTCTACAATGGCATTTTGGCCAGCCGAAATCACAGCATAAGGAATTAAACCAATGGGCAAATCGGTCTGCTCGGCAATAGCATTTGGCAAATAGGAATTACAAACTGGCTTGATTGTATCTTTGCCAGCCGCTGTCCGGTCTACTGGTACTGCATCTACCAATAGGCACCCTCCTATGCAGATTTTCCCCGAGGCAGGGTAAGAGGGTACTACAATAGCTACCGTCTCTTCTGTAAGTACAGACAACATCCCCTCAATCTCCCCACCCAGATTTCCGCGGATTGTACTGTCAATGCGCTTAGAAAAATGCTTTGCCCCCAAATTCACTAATGCTTGAGTTGACTGCTTTACTGCCTGATAGGCCTCGGCTCTATTCATCCCTCGACTGATGACATTCACAACGATTCCATCATAATTCTGATAATCTAAGTGATCAAATTCGTCGGCACATACCATGGTTAAAATTTTCAATCCCGCTTTAGCAAGTAACACACCCGTAGTATTTGCTCCTGTTAAATCATCAGCTACAATAGCACACAGGGCCATAATAATCCCCCTCTGTTCAATTTAATCTTAGACTTTAATTTCTTTCACTGGTTCATCCAGTGTCATTATGATGAAAAATCCTATAATAGAGACAATACCAAAATAGGCAAATACATAATAATAAGACTGAAAAGCATCTAATAGTGCTCCGGCAATCATTGGCGAGAAAAATCCGCCTAAGTTACCACCCGTATTTACTAGGGCAATCGCAACAGGATAAGCTGTATTACTTGCAATCCCCATAGGATAGGCAGTAAACGCAGGCCAGCCCACATTGAGCAAAAATCCTGTCATAAATAACGCAATGGAAACTAAAGTTTGATCTTCTGGCAGATTAATTAGCACAATCATCATAAGAGCAGTAGAAAGAGCTGTGAACAACATCGTTGGTTTACGACGTTTTGCCAAAATTTTATCAGACAGCCATCCTCCAAAAACAGCTCCCACGAACCCACCAACCCAAGGGGCTGCAGCGACAAATCCCATCTTCATAAAGGGAAAATGTTTTTCATTAACAAGATAGGAGGGTATCCATGTTAGCAGTCCATATAAAACACTAACCATTAAAAAATAGGCCAAACAATTTCCCCATATATTCCAAGACTTAAATAATTTTGCATTTGTATCCAGAAGTTCTACCTTTTTTATGCGAATGAGACGATCCAGCCAACCGAAGCTTTTTACTTCAGCTATATTCACTGCTTCTTCAGTAAGTTTTTCATTAATATATTCTACTTCACTCACCGAGCAGTGCGGGCTTTCTTCAGGACGAGTCCTAACAAATACATACCAAATTAACGCCATAACAATTCCTGGAATAGCAAACCAGTAGAAAATATAACGCCAGCCATAGTTTAGAGCGATCCATACACAAAGAGGCGGCACTATAATAGGGGCAAACATTGTCGATGCAATGTAGACGCCAGTACCAGTGGCCTTTTCTTTCGGAGGAAACCAATTGTTAATCGTAGATGTACACCCCACTGGAGTAGGTCCTTCAAATAAACCTAAGCCAAAGCGAAACCATTTAATGCTAGTTGGCGATGTTGCTGTACCAATTAAATAAGTAAACAGTGAAAATCCCAGAATCGAACAAGATACTAACCCTCTTGTTCCAAATTTACTGAACCAAAATCCAGCTGGTATTTGTGATACAGCATAGCCTAAGAAAAAGAAACTCGCTAACGCACCGGCCTCGAAATTAGTTAATGCGAAATCATTTTTAATAAAAGGTAATGCAATGCCAATATTTGTCCGATCTGCGAAATTAATAGCATAAGTAACGAAAATAATACTTAAGACAACCCATCGAAAGTTAGTTTTTGATTTTATCACCTTTGCCGTATCAGATACCAGGGAAGTTGAAGCCATATCAAATCCTCCTCTTTTACTATTTTTCAGTGTTAAATCGTCTCTTTATTAAAACTTTCTCCTTATCCTATTTACAAATAAAATATTAAAACAACAACATTATTTTTGGTTAATTCTGTTATTTGTGAATTATCTATTTTATTTGCATGTTTTGTATGTTCTATAATGTAAATAAAATTTCCTTCTTATTTGTAACTTTTTTATTTAATTTACATTATTATTTTTACATTCATATTAGAACTTACAATTTCAACGCAAACAAGGCAAAAAAAAAGCCGTCCTCTAAGAACGACTTTAGTACTATATTTTTCGATTTGCCAATGCCTTCCTGGTCTTTTCAAGATTGGAAAGAAAGACATCCTTACGTCTCAATGCGGTAAAGATAAACAAAATATCAAGAATATAAATTTGTGCCAGCATATTTTCCATTGACTCACTTCGATAAAAGCTCTCAGGTGTAGACGTAATCAGTTTGATATCGGCAACCTTGGTTAACGGAGCATTTGGACGACCAACAATACATATGGTAGTTGCCCCTCCTGCTTTGGCAGCTTTAAGATTATCGATCAGTTCTCTTGTACTCCCCGAGCCACTTATCCCAATGGCAACATCATTTTCCTTAAGCATTGACGCCGACATCAATTGACTATGACTATCTCCTAAAAACTTGGAATTAAAACCTAACCGCATAAATTTGTTGTTAGCACTTTGAGCAACGCAAGCAGCGTTTCCCATGCCAAAGAATTCTATCTTATCGGCTATACCAATGGCAGCAGCAGCCTTATTCAACTGAGTCCAATTCATCTCTTTTAACGTATATTCGATTGCCATAGTATGAGATTTAGCTAATTTTTGCGCAATATCTGATATCTCATCAAACTCTCCCAGTTCTTCATAAATATTATGCAATGGCTTCACTATCTCTTTTGAAATAGTAAACTTCAATTCCTGATATCCAGCAAGCCCCAGTATTCTGCACAGTCGTGTAATGGTTGGCTCACTTACGTCACAAGCCTCGGCTAATTCAGTAATAGAAAGATAGACGACATCACGCGGGCTTTGTAATATATATTCAGCAACCCTACGGGATCTTATCCCCATGGAATGAGACTTATCCTCTAACGTCTTCAAAATGGAAGTATTACTATACACCCCATTTTTTTCATCGATAGTCACATCATTGTCCTCCCAATTTTAATCATTTTTTTAGAATATTACATACCTATGTAACAAAACCCTTTTTTCGCTGCTTAGCTATAATCTAAAACCTAAAGTATAACAAAAAATGACTCTCTACATGTACTACATGCAAGAGTCATTTTATTTTAACAAACCATTATTTCTTGCGGTTAATTACTTTCTTAGCAGCTGCAGCGATATCTTCTGCAGTTAAGTGGTACTTCTTTAAAAGAGCGCTGGGTATTCCGGACTCACCAAAGGTATCACATACACCTATGCGTTCCATGGGAACAGGGCTGTTTTCTACCAGTACTTCCGCAACAGCACTGCCTAAGCCGCCAATGATACTGTGTTCCTCGCAAGTAACAATGGCGCCTGTGTCAGCAGCGGCCTTTATGATTGCTTCCTTGTCAATGGGTTTAATGGTATGGATATTCAGCACTCTGGCGCTGATACCTGCATTTTGTAATTGCTTAGCAGCTTCATTTGCGGCACCAACCATAATGCCAGTCGCAATAAGAGTAACATCTTTGCCATCTGCCAGCTGTACTGCCTTACCATGCTCGAATGTATAATCAGCAGCAAATAAATCGGGAACTGCCATACGTCCTAGACGAATATAAACAGGACCATCATATTCTGCTGCAAAAGTAATCGCTTTCCGAGTTTCTTCAGCATCTGCCGGTACAATCACTGTCATATTAGGAATACTGCGCATGAGAGAAATATCCTCAATGGCCTGATGGGAAGCTCCATCTTCACCAACTGTTAAACCAGCATGAGTAGCGGCAATCTTAACATTCAGTTTCGGATAACAAATCGAATTCCGGATTTGTTCAAAAGCCCGACCAGCAGCAAACATAGCAAAAGTAGATACAAAAGGTATCTTTCCGCCGGCAGCCAAACCCGCTCCTACGCCCATTAGATTTTGTTCTGCAATTCCTACGTTAAAAAAACGCTGAGGAAATGCTTTTGCAAATACAGCAGTCTTGGTGGATTTGGATAAATCCGCATCGAGCACAACAATATTTTCATATTTTTCCCCAAGCTCTTTTAATATTTCTCCATATGCTTCACGAGTTGCTAAACCCATTCTCTACACCTCTCAACGGCAGGTTCAAAACGTCCATCTGAACCAGCCTATTTTTTTATTGTGCTTCTAATTCATTTAATTGGGACAGGAATAATTCACATTGTTCACGGCTAGGAGCCTTGCCATGCCAATCAGCGATGTTTTCCATTTGGCAGACACCTTTACCTTTTATCGTTTGGGCAACAATCATCGTTGGTTTGCCTTTTATTGTTTTAGCAGTTTGAATCGCATCATAAATCGCCTGTATGTCATGTCCATCAATTTTTATCACATGCCAATTGAAAGCAGCCCATTTCTCTGGGATTGGCAATGGTGATAATACTTCGGAAATGGGACCGTCAATTTGCAGTCCAT
>JBEQCC010000094.1:0-7850 GCA_041639455.1 Pelosinus sp.
CTGATTATCTCCTGCCTGAATGAGACGCAATGCTTCATCCAAAATAACGCTCCACTTACCTTGTATGATTTTCAACTTATTGAATTCCTGTCGAACTATTGGCGATTTGATACTTTGCTCAAACTCCGCCAATTCCGTATTCAACTTATTATGCAATTCATCAATAGAAATACGATATTGTTTTTTCTTCTCTGTATCTGTTTCAATAATGGATTGACCGACAAGCACGCGAATCTGCTGATAGGACATCGCCGCCTGGGCAAGATCTCCCAGAGGAATGGTATTGATCTCATATAACTGCTGGTCACTCATTTCGATTTCCTTAATATTATGTATTCCCACTACCCCCATAAGACCCGCAATAAAGACAATCAGCATAAAACTGATCATTAGTTTTTTACCAATATTTAAGTCATTAAACCACTTCATGCCATTTTCTCCTTCCTTTGTTCCATTTATATCCCATCAAATATTTTATTTATATCTAACATTAAAATAATTTCTTTATTAAACTTTACTATTTCCGATATAAATCGTCCTTGCAGATTGTTTATATTTGCTGGCGGCATCTCACACATATCGGGTGTTATATCAATCACTTCTGCCATTTTGTCAATAAAAAACCCTATATGATCTCCCTGAAATAGCCCTTTTAGAATTATACATTTTGTTTGCCTATCTTCTTGTCTCTGATTTAGATGTAATATTTGGGCTAAGTCAAATAAAGTCACTACTTGTCCACGCAAATTCAGAAGACCTACTATGTGGGATGTCCCCCCTGGGACAGTCGTATACTTGACATTTCGATTAATTTCTTTAGCAAAAACAATATCAATGCCGCACAAACTATTGTCAAGATAGAAGGTCAAAATTTTTCCTGTCATGAGAATTCTCCTCTTAGAACTTGCACATCTGCCTTATCAAATTTCAATTGGTCATACTGTTCCGGACCACTCATCTCAAAGACTTCATGTAAATTCACTAACAGTACGATTTTTTCATTGATAATCGTCGATCCTAATAGTCCTTTTCCTTGGATATCCTCTTCTACCATCAAGGAATCCACTTGTACTGTATCCTTTATTTTTCTTACCAGAAGACCTACGGAAAGGTTATTCACTTTAGGTGTAATCACATACATTTTCTCACCTGATTGTTCTATAGAAGCAACTGGCAGATACTGTTCCAATCGGATTAATTGCATAATATTACCTTGAGAATGATAGTATTGTTTATTCCCAACCTCTTCGATGTGGTGAGGACTGATTTCATTAACCCTTGCGATCATGAACAAATGCAGACCAAAGATCTCTGGTCCGGAACATTGAAATAGCAATAAATCCTGCATCTCTTGTATTTGGTTGTCTAATGATACCATTTCCGATTGAGAACTATCCACCTCTTCTTCGGAAAACACCAAATTCCCCATACTAGCAATCCCGTCAACATCCAGAACCATGGCAATGCTGCCATCACCTAAGATCGTTACTCCTGAATACAGTTTCACTTCTTTTAGATGATTAGGCATAGGCTTTACTAAAAGTTCTTCCTGACCATGAATAGCATCAACAATGATACCAAAGGTTTTTCTGGCAATATTTATAATCAGAATTCGTGTAATAGGGCTTGTTACTTCGAAGCTTTTTTCCAAACCAATCACATCTGCAAGGTGAACAATGGGAACTAATTTCCCACGCAGCCGCAGTACTCTTTGCCCTTGAATCCACTGCAATCTCCCTGTCTCTTGCCCATCTACGATTCGTACAATTTCCTGTAAATGAGTCTGAGGCAAAGCAAAATTATGCTCGCCAACTGTTAAAATAAGAGAAGGTATAATCGCTAAGGTTAAAGGCAGCAGCAAACGAAAAGTCGTCCCTTTGCCTTTCAAGGTATGTAGCTCTACAGTACCGCCAAACTTTTCAATATTCGATCGAACTACGTCCAAGCCTACGCCACGGCCTGAAATATCACTTATCTGGGAGACAGTTGAAAAACCTGGTGAGAAGACTATTTCTGCTATTTTACTTTCACTGATATCCAATGCTTCCTCTTGCCCAATCAGCCCTTTTTGCAAAGCTTGCTGCCTAATTTTCTCCACATCAATTCCTGCTCCATCATCTATAATATCAATAATCACTCGACCACCTTCATGCCGGGCTTGTATCTCGATCATTGCAGTAGGATCTTTCCCTAACGCCTTTCGCCTCTCAGGCTTTTCTATGCCGTGATCTAATGCATTACGTATCAGATGAGTAAATGGATCGATCAATCCTTCCAGAATGGATTTATCCATTTCCACTTCCTTGCCTTCCATTTTTAGTGTAAGGCTTTTCCCCAATTTCTTTGACAAGTCACGCACTAAACGTGGGATGGAATGAAACAAAATGGAAATGGGTTGCATCCGGGTACGCATAATCTTTTCCTGCATTTCGGTGATGGTATGATCAATTTTTTGTAAAACTGGGCGAATACCCGGTATCCCGTCCACATGTGCTTCTAATAATCGCAGCAATTGGTTTCTTGCCAGTACCATTTCACTAGACAAATTTACTAGATTATTCAGTAAAGCAACATCCACTTTAATCCGTTCTTCAACTAAATTATTTTTAATTTTTTCTTCCGAAAGATCTAAAGCCCTCTGTTTGGTGTTAAGCAATGACTCTTCCTTAGGATAAGCTGGTTTTTCCTTTGTTTCCGATAATAGTTGAAAAATTTCTGTACTTTGAGTGGAAATGGAAAGTTCCTCAATCTCTTTTGCGTTGCCGCCAATTGCCATTATTGCTAATTCTTTTTCCAATACAGTACTAAACAAAAATACGATCACGTTTCCAAAAGAATTCTTATTCCAAATATAACTGTTCAAGATGGTTCCAATGGATTGAATACTCTTTGACATATTGCTAGAAAATCGCTCTACATCGTTCTGTTGAGAATCAAGTGCATGCACATATTTATATATTTTATGACCTTTCTTTCCTAATTCACGAATCATCTTATTATCGACATCATCTTTGTGCTTCTTTGCTGCTTTCTGGGGTACTTCTAGTATGGAGGCCTCATTCTCAGCATCTAATGGTTCAATCAGCTGAGCATCTTTACCACTTATATAAATATGCTGCAGCCTTTTTACCAAAGGAGCAATATTTCGTTCTTCACTTATGGCGATATGATCTAATAGTTCCCGCAGCTCATCATTAGCCATTAATAATGCATCTACGATGTCAAATAGGAGAGCAATTTTCCTGCTCCGTATCTTTCCCAGTACACTTTCCATGGCATGAGATAATTCAACGATGTTTTTAAAACCAAAGAAACCTGCTGTCCCTTTAATATTATGAGCCGAGCGAAAAATTGCATTGATCGCATTTTCATCATACTCTTTTTGTTCAAAGGACAGCAGTCCTGACTCTATCTTTTCTACATGTTCTTTTGCTTCTACAACAAATTCCTGAATCAGTTTTTCATCCTTTAGCATGCTACCACCTCTTTCTAAATCAAACAGCAATCCATCTATTTCTGCCTTCACGTTTCGCCTGATACAAAGCATCATCGGCTTTCTTAATCAACGTTTCATAAGAGGACTCCGAATCTGGCATCATGGTGGCAACACCTAAACTAATCGTAACATAGGAACTAATTGCAGAAGCACTATGAGGTATCTGCAACTCTTCAACAGCTAGCCTGATTTTTTCAGCAATCTTTTGCCCTCCAGCATAATCCGCAGCATATAAAACAACTGCAAATTCTTCACCGCCATAACGTGCCTTTATATCTGAATTGCGTTTTACACTCTCATCCAATACTGCTGCAACTTTTTTTAGACATTCATCTCCCGCCGGATGTCCATAGGTATCATTATAAAGCTTGAAATAGTCCACATCAATCATGATAAATGTCATTATTTTTTTCTCTCGCAATGCGTGCCACCACTCTTTAGCCAAATAGTTTTCCAAACATCGTCTATTGGCGATACCTGTAACTTCATCTTCCATAGAAAGATCTTTCAGCTTGCCATTTACAGTCTGTAACTCCCGCATAATATTTTCCATCACTCGTGTAGTCTCGTATAAAGTGGCATTGCGCTGCTCCAATTCATATTGATAACTCAAAATACGACTGCCAACGGACAATCGGCAACTCAGTTCTCTTGGATCAATTGGCTTAGTCAAAAAATCATCTGCTCCAGCATCAAAACCAATAACCATATCTTCTATATCGCTTTTTCTTGCTGTCAGCATAATGACATACGTATGAGACGTTTTTGTGCCTTGCTTTATCCTTTTGCATAGCTCCACCCCATCTATACCGGGCATAATCCAGTCTAAGAGCACAATAACAGGCTCATTAATAATCTGGAATATCTTCCACCCACTTTCACCATCAACAGCAAGAATCACTTCATATCCCCATTGCTGTACCATTTCGGAAAGGATGGTGCGAATACTCTTTTCATCATCAATGATTAATACTTTCATTTGACCTCACCTTATTTTAAAAATTATCTTCAACCTCTATACTCACAGCTATCTTACTACTATATAATGATTTGTCTTACTCCGCTAGATCTTATTGTGATTTGCCTTCTACTCTAAAGAGATTTAGTCAAAAAATCAAGAGAATGATTGCTTCCACTTTCTTGCCATTTGGGTCTGACAACTATAAGCTTACCATGTAAATTACATGTATCCATAAATGATAAATAATAAAAACCTCTCTAATATAAAAGATCCCCTACAAAGAAGACCGTAAAAAAGTCTCCTCTGTAGGGGATCTTGATGTATTATACAAGGTTTTATACTCAGGCGTGGTTTTCTACATTTTAAATTGTCTAACAATCCCTTGAAGTTCTTCTGCCATTTTAGCTAATGCTTGGCTGGATGCAGCAATTTCTTCCATAGATGCCGACTGCTCTTCTGTGGCGGCAGACACGATTTGTGTCCTGCCAACCGTTTCCTGACTAATCGTATCAATGTCATGTACCGATTCCACAATCTGCTTACTGCCAGACGCCATTTCTTCAATAGAAGTTGAAGTCTCTTTTATATGCATCGCTAATTGGTCAATGAGTGATGAGATATCCCTAAAAGCTTGCCCTGCGGTATTAACCACTTGTGCTCCTACATTAACCTCATGGCTGCCTTCTTTCATCGCAACCACTGCTTCTTCGGTATCCGACTGGGTTTCCGTAATTAAATCGGCAATTTTCTTGGCGGCTTCTTGGGATTGCTCTGCCAACTTACGAACTTCCTCAGCAACAACAGCAAAGCCCCTGCCATGTTCACCTGCTCGTGCAGCTTCAATAGCAGCATTTAGTGCCAGAAGGTTGGTTTGAGCAGAAATTCCCGATATCGTATCGACAATCTGTCCAATTTCTTTGGATCGTTCTCCCAATCTCGTCACCACTTGAGCTGACTTAGTCACCGTTTTCTCTACGATTTCCATCTGACTAATTGCCGCATTTACGGCTTGTGTACCATCTTGGGTAGCTTTAGAAGTTTGATCGGAAACGCCGCTTATGATTGCTGAATTCCCGGCAACTTTTTCAATGCCTGCAGAAAGCTGCTGTACTACAACAGTCGTAACATTCACTGCACTTGCCTGCTGCTCAGCTCCCTGTGCTACTTCACTAATCGTCGCTGCTACTTGATTGGTAGCTTGAGCTGATTGTTCTGCGCTTGCTGTCAGCTCTTCCGACGAGGCAGCAACTTGTTCAGATGAAGATGCTACCTTGCGCACCAAACGCTGCAAGCTGCCAGCCATACTATTTAATCCGATCCCAATATCGCCAATTTCATCCTGGTCTACCACATTAATATTCTCTACACCAAGATTTCCTTTTTCGATCTCATTTAGAAACATACAAACAGATTTTAACCGTTTGGCGATTGTATTGGATAATCGCCAGCCTAAGAACAAACAGAGTATAACAAAAAATCCTGTTAATGTGAAAATAACGATTCCCGCAAATTCAGCATACTCTTGCCCCTTACGATTCGCATTTTCACTTTTATCTGACATGAAGTCAGCTAACTCCTTAAGAGTCGAATTAACAATTTCCAATTTTCCGGCTGCCTGCTGGGTGAAGTAAACATATGCTTCCTGCTTACGCCCCTGCTGAGATAATTCGATAGCTTTTTGACGTTCTGTTCGATACTGCCCGATTGCTTCTTTCAGCACTACTAGCTTTTCTCGTTCGTAGGACCCCAAATTTTGACTTTCATATGCTTTTAATGTTTGGTCTGTTTCAGAAGACAAGGATTTCATCTGCGCGGTCAAGGCATCTTCTCTTGCTTTATCGATATTACCAAAAATCATTTCCAGAATCATTCCATGCACAGCTCTAAAATTATGTCGAGTCTCATTCAACCTTTTAATCGATAACAGATTTTCACTATACATAATTTTCATTTCGTTACTCATCGTGTTGGTATAATAATATCCGATAGAACCAACTAAAAGTGTTGCTATTGATATTATTAAGATAATTGCAAGTATTTTCCCCTTAACCTTTAGCTTCACGCCAACCTCCTAAAATAATATAAATGTAAAAATATAACACCAGGGCAAGATGCACTGGTGCTAATTACAATTCTACATTGAATCGGCAACCTGGCAATCATAGGATATCATCCCTTAGACCCACGGCTTTGCGTCCTTATCTTTGGATAAGTTTGCCACAATATACTTTTCTCTTTAATGTTACATTATATTACATAAACTGTCAACATATCCCAAAGCTTTTACGCCCTTGAAATATTACGATGATTTACGATCCTTTTGACTCAAGAGGAAGGCTGTAATCACTGCACAAACAAGCATCGTAGCAATGATAAAATCCCAATGATAATTTAAGATTAAAGGAGCCATACCTTTAAGAATAATACTACTAAAAAGCAAATAACAAAAATAGTTTTAGGATGAAACATTATTTTAAGAAGTCCTTATCCGCTTTTTAATCATAGGCGGAATTGAGAAACGACTACTTGTAATTCGGTTGCCATACTCGCTAAGGCTTGGCTTGAAGATGCAATTTCCTCCATAGAAGCAGACTGTTCTTCTGTTGCCGCCGAAATGGTCTGGGTATCTCCTGCTGTATTACCTGCTATACTTTTCACACTATCTACAGAAGAAACAACATCACCGCTGGAAATAGATAGTTTCTCAGCAGCTGTACCAATATCCTGGATCTGACCATTTAACTGCTGAATCATTGTAATAATAGCATGAAATCGTTCACCAGCACTCGTAATAATCTCCGTACCTTTTGATGCTTCAATCGTTCCCTGATTCATAGCTGCTACTGCTTTGCCAGTCTCTGCTTGAATGTCGCAGATAATGACAGCGATCCGTTGTGCTGCTTCTTGGGACTGCTCTGCTAACTTTCGGACTTCATCCGCTACCACTGCAAAACCTCGCCCTTGTTCTCCGGCTCTGGCTGCCTCTATAGCAGCATTAAGCGCCAATAAGTTGGTCTGCCCGGCAATGCCGCTGATGACATCGACAATTTCACCAATTTGCTGCGAACTTGTCCCTAATTGGTGTACGACTTGTGCTGATTGTGCAACGGACTCTTCAATGATCTGCATTTGCTTCGTTGCCAGGTTCACTGCCTCTTCGCCATCACTTGCCACCTGAGCCGTTTCCTCTGATTTTGCAGATACCTGATTGGCATTGCTGGCAATATGAGTAATAGCTGACGCCATATCTTTGACAACTGTAGCCGGTTGTTCTACTGTCACCAGTTGACTAGATGCACCGCTGGCTACATTAGTAACCGTTTCAGCAACTTGTCCTGCCGCTTGAGCGGACTGTTCCGAACTGGCTGTTAATTCTTCACTGGCTGCTGCTAC